>JAFEAY010000011.1 GCA_018266175.1 Candidatus Dependentiae bacterium | reverse complement strand
GAAAGAAGCAAGCGATTTCCCGCAAGCACCTTTGAGCAGATCGGCGTTATCGGAAAAAGCCACGTAACCATCGGCGGTGATTCCCCAATACAATGGAACCTTCCCATTCCGATCAGAAGCAACGAAGAGAGTGGAGGTGGACTTGTCGAAGACGATGAAGGCGAAACTGCCGCTAAGATGGCCGACGACGTGGCTGGCCGGGTAGGGGGCTCGGTCACGGAGGGCCTTGTAAGCTTCGATCACTAGAATCACCTCGTTCGCCGATTTGGCTAAGCCGTATTGTTGCCGGAGGCTTCCTAAATTGTCCAAAACTCCCTCGAATAAACAGAAGATGTCGTCCTTCACTGCGAACGATCTGGGGCATAAGGCGGATTCAGTTTCGTGACTGTAAGCAAGCTGGACATGGTCCCCGAGCTGCAAGGACACGGCGGAGGAGTTGGTCTGGACGAACCGGTTCAAGAGAGCCGCCGATGTGGTTTTTGGCGACGGCGTACGGCTGCCGGCGGCGACTAACTCGTCCGGCGGTGACATGATGGAACTGCTAAATACTCCCAACATAGCTTTACTTTTTTTTAAAAAAAAAAAAAAAAAGACAATTGAGAAAAAAAGAAACAGAGAGTTGTTTACGGAATTGGTGAAGGTAGAAATATCAGAAGGCCGGACATGGATCCTTACAAGTACCGGCCTTCAAGTGCGTACAACACCCCATTCTGCACGACAAACTCCGGCGCACCAGTATGGAACAACACCGCCGTGATGTCCGTCGGAGAACGAGGCCCAATCCTGTTAGAAGACTATCAACTCATCGAAAAAATCGCGACCTTCACCCGCGAGCGAATCCCCGAGCGAGTAGTCCACGCCCGAGGAGCCAGCGCCAAGGGGTTCTTCGAAGTAACCCACGACATCTCCGACCTAACCTGCGCCGACTTCCTCCGTGCCCCCGGCGTCCAAACCCCCGTCATCGTCCGTTTCTCCACCGTCATCCACGAGCGCGGCAGCCCCGAAACCCTCCGTGACCCCCGTGGATTCGCCGTCAAATTCTACACACGTGAAGGCAACTTCGACTTAGTGGGCAACAACTTCCCCGTATTCTTCGTACGTGACGCAATGCAATTCCCCGACGTCATCCGTGCCTTCAAACCCAACCCAAAATCCCACCTCCAAGAGCCATGGAGATTCCTGGATTTCTGCTCTTACCATCCGGAAAGCCTTCTGTCTTTCGCTTGGTTCTACGATGACGTGGGCATCCCAATCAACTACCGCCACATGGAAGGCTTCGGCGTCCAAGCCTACTCTCTAATCAACAAAGCTGGGAAAGCCCGGCTTGTCAAATTCCATTGGAAACCCACTTGCGGTGTGAAAAGCATGCTGGAGGAGGAAGCTGTTAGGATTGGTGGGACCAACCATAGTCACGCAACTCAGGACTTGTACGAGTCCATTGCGGCTGGGAATTTCCCTGAGTGGAGACTTTATATTCAGACCATTGATTACGAGGACCAAAACAACTATGATTTTGAACCGTTAGATACCACCATCGCTTGGCCTGAGGATGTGATACCGTTGCAGCCGGTGGGACGGTTGGTGTTGAATAAGAATATTGATAACTTCTTTGCGGAGAATGAGATGTTGGCGTTCTCCATGTCGTTGGTGCCTGGGATTCATTACTCGGATGATAAGATGTTGCAAGCTAGGAGTTTTGCTTATGCGGATACACAGAGGCATCGCCTTGGACCTAACTATCTTCAGCTCCCAGTGAATGCTCCTAAATGTCCTCACCATAATAACCACCATGAAGGATTCATGAACTTCATGCATAGAGACGAGGAGGTGAATTACTTCCCTTCAAGATATGATCCTTGTCGCCATGCTGAGAAGTTCCCGATGCCGCCTAATGTGTTGAGCGGCAAAAGAGAAAGGTGTGTGATTCCCAAGGAGAATCATAACTTTAAGCAAGCTGGAGACAGATACCGATCATGGGCACCAGATAGGCAAGAGCGGTTCGTAAGACGGTTTGTGGAAGCGTTATCGGACCCCCGCGTCACACACGAGGTTCGCAACATATGGATCTCGTATTGGACTCAGGCTGACAGGTCATTGGGCCAAAAGATAGCGTCTCGTGTGAATGTGAGGCCAAACATCTAAGAAACGCCTAACATAATGGCCATTGCATGGTCATTATTCCTTTCCATTTCCACGAAGCTTCAGAATGTGTAATGTTAATATGTAAGAATTGAAGGGCATATCTGCAAAAACTAGAATCTTGGAGGAGGAAATCATCAAATGCATCTGTAAAACTAAAGATCTTGTTTTAATTTGGTACGAGTCGTCCAACTTTGTTGTTGTCTTTGCATGGGGGCTGCCAAATTGGGTGTGTTTTATCCTTTTGAGTCCCCCTTTTGGTTGCTTTGTTCTTAAGAATAAAAATGGGTTTTTTCTTTTTCTTTTTTCTTTTCTCTCTATTTCTTCTTGGTGTTGGTTGGGAAGATGATGAGAGATAGCACGTGTAATGCTTCTTTGCATTCCACTTTCGTATCAAAACCAATTCCAATGTATTATATTCCTCAAGTTATGGTAATAACATTTTAGTTTCTATGACTTCTGTTTTTG
>JAFEAY010000010.1 GCA_018266175.1 Candidatus Dependentiae bacterium | reverse complement strand
GAACTCGATAATTTGAAAAACAAAAAAAATATGCTTCCCTAGAGGATAATCACAACCTCAAACAAGAAAGGGAAGCGTAATGATGTTAACAAAAATTTTTTGTGAAGTTTATGATTTTTTAAAAAAAGCTGATTTTAGAAGTCGAATATTGGCCCGTGAAGAGCAAAAAAACCTCGGCAGAAAACAAAAAATGACAAAAGCTGATGCGATAACAATTCTTATTTTTTATAATTTTTCTAAGCGCTCAACATTCAAAGATTACTATGAAATGGATGTCTTAGGGTGGTTAAAATCAGCTTTTGATTGCGTGGTGAGCTATAATAGATCCTTGAGTTAATCGGAAAAATGCTGCAGGAAATATTGGGATTTCTTTGTTCAAGATGCTTAGGAAAGCCAACGCCAGTAAATTTTATCGACTCAACTTCATACGAAGTATGCAACATTTATAGAGCATCAAGCCACAAAGTATTTGATGGATTTTCGCAAAAGGGAAAAACATCTACGGGGTGGTTTTTCGGAATGAAGCTTCACCTGATTATCAACATGTACGGGGAAATTGTTAGTTTTTACTTAACACCCGGCAATATCCACGACGCCAACGAAAAAGTTATAGACAAATTAACAACAGGATTAACAGGTAAACTCGTTGGTGATCGAGGATATCTTTCGACAAAAAATTTCAAAAATCTCTGGAACAAGGGGATCAAATTGATTACAAAAATTAGAAAAAATATGAAAAATAAGCTTATGGATTTTGAAGAAAAAATGCTTTTACGAAAGCGAGCAGTGATAGAATCTGTATTTTCAAAGCTCAAAGAATCCTATCATTTAGAACACTCTCGGCATCGATCAAAAGATAATTTTCTTGGACATTTACTTGCGACGTTATGCGCTTATAAGTTTGATTCTAGAAAGCCATCAATTTATGCTTGTCCTGTAGCACAAATCAATGGCTTTTAATTATCGAGTTCGCGTTAATTAAAATCAGTGCCTGATTTTCAGCCGCATGTTCTAATAAATGCGTTATAATGATGAACATCATAATATTAAAATTACAAATCGCTGTCGCGCGGGGCCAAAATGTTATCAGAAGAAAAAAAGCATGAATTTTATCGGGTGAACGCTGGGTATGAATCAAGAAGCGGATTGAGTGATGCATTTTCTAAAATTATTAGAGCAGTACCCACGCATTTTGGCAAGCATACTAATATTCTTAAGGCATCTTCGTTAGACACGCCGCTTGGTCCAATGCTTGCAATTGCCGATGAACGGTTTCTATACCTCTTGGAATTTCTTGAATGTCGAGGTCTCGAGCGAGAGGTAGAAAGGCTGTGTATCACAACGAAGTCTGCTATTATCGCTGGAACTACAGATCCAATTACTTCTATCCAAAGAGAGCTTAAGTTATACTTTGACGGTACGCTAAAAATTTTTGAAACACCAATATTTCTTTTGGGAAGTCCATTTCAAAAACTTGCTTGGGAGATGTTAACGCTCATTCCATATGGAGAGACGAGAAGTTATTTAGCGCAAGCAATTCAGATTGGTAAGCCATCAGCAAGTCGAGCTGTCGCCAATGCCAATGGAGCTAATCAAATTGCTATCGTGATTCCATGCCACCGCATTATTAATAGTGATGGAAAATTAGGTGGATATGGTGGTGGTATTGGTCGTAAAACATGGCTTCTTGAGCATGAAAGAAAAAATAAATGACCAATATAATCGCTATAAAAAATCTTCTGCAACAATCGATTAGCATTCCCAAGGAACGGCATTCAGCTTTTTTTAAAACAGGTGTTGGGCACTATGCGGAGCATGATCAATTTATTGGCGTGAAGGTTCCAACATTACGGATAATTGCCAAAAGTTATAACAACTTATCTTTATCTGAAATACAAGTTTTGTTTGACTCACCAATCAATGAAGAACGGCTTCTCGCCTTATTTATTTTGGTCGGGCAGTATCAAAAAGCAAAAGACAATTTAAAAGATGAGCTGTATCAATTTTACGTGAGCAATTTGAAGCGGGTAAATAACTGGAACCTTGTCGACGCTTCAGCGCATTTGATTATTGGAGCACATTTACTCAAGCGTGATAGGGCAATACTCTTTTCGCTTGCACAATCAGAGCTCATGTGGGCGCGCCGTATTGCAATAGTTTCAACATGGTATTTCATTCGTCATAACGATCTAGAAGATACGTTTAAACTCGCTGTAATCTTATTACAAGATACGCATGACCTCATTCACAAAGCAGTTGGTTGGATGCTGCGTGAAGCGGGGAAAAAGAATCAAAGTAAACTTATCGCATTCCTTGATAAGCATGCGCGCCATATGCCCCGAACGATGCTGCGCTATGCGATTGAAAAATTTCCCGAAAATCAGAGGCAGTTATATTTGCTTTGCTGAAGTTTTATCAGAATTGCTGACTGGATTATGTGTGCATGGAGCTTTATTTTCGAAAATAATAAGAACTCAAAAATTGGATTGTGATCCCCAAAGATCTTTGATACCTTACTGCGTGCGTGATCAATCAAAAAAGTAAAACCGTTCATGGAAGGGACAAATATGCCAATTTCGTATGAAGATTTCGAGAAAGTTGATTTACGCTCGGGTACCGTAATCAAAGTTGAAGAGTTCTTACGCGCAAAAAAGCCTGCTTACAAAGTATGGGCAGATTTTGGTCCTGACATTGGCGTGCTTCAAACGTCAGCTCAAGTGACGGTACATTACACTCCCGAATCATTGGTTGGTAAGTCAATTGTTGGTTGTGTTAACTTGGGAGAAAAAAACATTGCAGGATTTCTTTCACAATTTCTTTTGGTTGGTTTTTCAGATGAGCAGGGTGCTATTTGCTTGGTAACCGTTGACTCAAAAGTACCAAATGGAATGAAACTTCATTGATTCAAGCAATATCAGGTTTTCACTTGCAACTTTCAGTATGTTTTTTTTGCTATATGGGGCTGCTTGATTTTGAAGAAAAAAAAGGATTCTTTTTTTTCCCGTGTGGATGATTTAGGGTATAGTGATTGCGCTACTCAAAGGTTGTTTTTTAATTATTGAGAAGTTATTTTCCAGGATGATGCATTACAATTAATGCATGGAATTTTAAGATCTTGTGCAATCTGAAGCATACAATTTGAAATCTTTTGCAGATCTGATTGTGCCAGTACTGTTATAAATTCGTCCATGACGTTTTTCATTTTGTTGAATTCTACTTCATTCGCAATAGATTTCATGCTCGATCCAATAAGATGTCCATGAACGTATGCCCATGTGATTTTTTCTTTTTTGCATTGCATGCATTGAAGTTTCGGACATGCCTTACCTTGTTTATTATCAAATTCTATTGCAGCACTTTTAAGTTTGTCCAAATACGTTGTAAAGATACTGAATCGATCAAGTTGGGCAGTTTCCTCACTGGTTGGCGTTGCTGCCTTATTAGGTATAGTATTATCCAAGCAATGGACATGTGAATACGTAATAAACAAAAAGGTTGTAATGACTTTTAAGAACTTCATATTCTACCTTCGCCTTAAACTTACTACTCTACAGGATTATTTTTTGCTATCATCTTTGAGGTAGTTTTTTTGTATTTCGTCTTTAGAATCACAAGGATAAGGATCCCATTTCATTTTTTTGCAGCCAGGGCAAGTCAGAGACATAAAATTTGCATATGCAGTCATAGACTCGTCGATCCAACCCTTTGTTGGTGTTTCCCAGTATTCTTTAAGCTTGGCAACTATTAACGGTACAAGGCTTGGCAAAACGAATTTCCCAAGGTGGCAAGAAACATACACTAAAAATTCTCTCACACCCATGAGTCGACCACATTTTTTGTTACGGCATTTGATTTGCATAAACGATTCCTGCAATGAAAATACTATTATTTGCGTTTTGATAGCAAGTCTAGTTTGATAAAGTTAAAAAACAATAGTAGAAGCGCAAGATGGTGATTTTGTGATCCCTTTTATAAGCGAAATTCCTGTGCTGAAAAGAGCATATCATTGGTCTAAATTGCAATCGTTCAAGCGCATCATCTAAAAATCTATGACTCAATTAAGAGCAAAATTGCTTATTACAGGCTTCCCCTTTTCCAAATTTTTAGTTGCTGTATGCTCTGCGTAAGAACAGGAAATTGATAAAGAGATGAATAAGGATTATCTCATGAAAATGCGAACATTTTATCAAAATAAGTTATGGCGCGATAAAGCGGTTGAAAAGATGGAGAAACATGGCTCTGTTATGCATTGGAGACGACTTGACGATGCCCAGTACAGCCAACAGCTTCAGCTTAAGTTAGTAGAAGAAGCCCAAGAAGTGGTTGAAGCACAATCTGGTGAGGAGCTTATTGCAGAGCTTGCCGATGTCCTTGATGTTGTTGAAGCTCTTTGTATTTTGCATGGCATTACGTCTGAACAGATAGCCCATGCTCAGGCGAAAAGATACAATGAGCGGGGTGGTTTTTCAAATCGTATCTTTGTTGAAAAAGCGGAACATCCAGAGGGAAGTTTTGGTGTTGAATATTGTTTAGCGCAACCTCAGAAATATCCTGAGATTATTGAGGAATAGTATGACCTCTTATCAAGAAGAAATTAGATCGTTACAATTTTTTAAAGATTTAACTAAGCTTCCGTTTATCGAAATAATTTATCTTTATGGCTCTCGAGCTCGTGGAGATCATAAGAATAGATCTGATATAGACCTTGCAGTTGTCTGTCCTCAAGCAAGCGATGATGATTGGTATTTAGTACTTGATCTTGTTGATAAGGCGGATACTTTGCTTAAAATTGATTGCGTGAGGTTTGATCGACTTGCCGATAATAATCCATTGAAAAAGTCTATAGTTTCTGATGGGGTGATTCTTTATCAAAAGGAAAAAAAATGAGAGACAGTCGCATAGAACAATCTTTGCAACAGGCAAAAAAAGCCCTACAAGCACTTGGTGTCATGGTCCGTAAGCCCATGGATGAAGATCGAGGAAATATTGATGCATCGATTCAACGATTTGAATTTACGATTGAGCTTTTCTGGAAACTGTTAAAACGCATTTTAGAAGCAAAAGGTGTTGAGGTAAGATATCCTAAAGATGTTTTGCAGGAAGCGTATGCTGGTGGGCTCATCGACGATGACAAGATGTGGCTTAAAATGTTAAGAGACCGAAACTTGACGTCGCATACTTATGATGAAAACCTTGCAGATGAAATTTATGCACACATTAAACTGTATTATCCTATCTTAGAACAAGCTCTTCAAAAAGTTGAAAATACACTGAGTATTTGATAATGAAAAAGTTTCCACTTTTAAGCAAGCATGATCAACAAGCTCTTAATGATGCGCAGCATTACATGAGCATGGCTGAGCTTAAACATGTCTGTTTAGCTCTCAAGCTTCCTCATGCGGGTATGAAAGCTGCCATTATTGCCCGAATTATGCATTTTATAGAAACTGGAAAAATTTTAGCGGAGCCTGTAATCCCCGACATTTCTCGAGCAAAAAAGCATCAAGTTGTGTTGCTCAAACCAGAAAGCTTGATTTTATACGGCAGTCATAAAAACGACTTGGCGACACGTCTCTTTTTTAAAAAGTTCATTGGCGAGCACTTCCACTTTACTGCGGTTGGGCACGATTGGATCAGGGCGCGATGGCTTGAGGGTAAACCACCAACGTATCAAGAATTTGCAGATTTTTGGGAAGAAGCACGAAAAGCGAATACAATATGCCCCAAGCAAGAATGGGCCTACTTGAGTTTTATTCAGCGCTTTGTAGCTGCAAACCCGAATGCTTCACGACCTGAGATTACCGTGAGTTGGAAGATTGAGCGTGAGAAAAAAGTTAAAGAAGCTTACGTGCTTTTGAAAAAGATAGAAACACCATAAAATAAAAAAAGAATTTCATGAGCGAAAATACAAACATTCACACGCTTGCCCGTGCTGTTATTATTGACCAAGGACATATTTTGCTGGCTCATCACCCAAGCTGGAAGCAAGGGCACTACTATCTGCCTGGTGGGCATATTGAACATGGAGAAAGCGCGCAGCAGACTGTACTACGTGAGCTTGATGAAGAGATGGGGATTGCTTTTACACTACAAAGATTTGTGGGTTGCTTAGAATATTCATTTCAACCCAATCTGGGAGCTCGAGTGTGTCATACCCATGAGTATAATTTCTTATTTCTTGCAACATCACCCGAACTTAAAGCCGGTGTAATACCTGCTCAAAAAGAAGAGCATGTTGCATTTGCTTGGGCTCCGCTTGAAAGTCTTAGTTCCATAAATCTTTTACCAGAACCACTTACTGAGCTCATTCCTGCATGGTGCAAACTTGATCTTGTTTATGCTTTTACGACTAAAATGATCGAGCACAAGTAACCGTTTTAGTCTAGACTGCAGGATCTGGTACTGGCACAGGTGCTGGCTGTTGTCTATACCCTAAATTCTTAGCTAATAGATCAACAGATGGAAATTGTACTGTCGTCTGAGCAGTGTCTGAATCGATGCTTGCAAGAGCAACGGTGAGTATGGTTAGGCCCAAGAAAAGACCTGCAACTGCCCAAGGCAAAGAAGAATTCCAAAGCGATGATTGTGATGAATAGTGGAGAATTCCGAGTTGTTTAAGTTTACGTTGAAGCTGCTGTTGGCGATCAAGTAAAATATTCATAATCTCTTTTTTATCATGGCGATCAAGTTCTTCAATACGAGCTAAGTCTTGTTGAACATGCTCAAGGAGATCGATAATTTCAGCGATTGATATTTTTTGTTCTACGTCGTTCATGGTCAAATCTTGAGCAGTGGTAGCATTTGTTTCATAGGTATCAAGTGAGCTGTATGGTGAGCGTGTTGGTACTGGCTGACTTATTTGGCAATGAATGATGCTTTTGAGTGTGAGTACTAAAAGATAGCTTGCAACAATAACCTCAATGCTTGCTATCCGATTTAAATAATCGAGTATTTCTGGAGAAAGCTTTTGTAGTTCATTATGTCCTAAGCAAGACAATAATGGAGTGAGTTTGTCTCTCAAGTTAACTTCTTGTGCAAAAACAAGTGGGGAGAGAGGGAGTATTGCTGTTGTATTTGTTTGTTCTTGGATAACAACAGGTTTTAATGCATCAGATATTACAGCGTTATTTGAAGAAGGAATACCTGTGATTTGCGCTCCAAGCTCACACACAAAAAATAGGCTCAGTGTTTGTGCCAGTATAAAAGAAAAATGCTGATTCATTAAACACCTCATATGTGACGGGTCGCTTTTTTATAAAAAATTTTCATCTAAGTATCGTTTAGTATTTGGGATTATACCCAAATGTCAACTAAAAGCGAATGTGTATATTCAATGTGAAATATTTTGCTCACAAGAAGATGCATGGCTTGTGCTTAAGCCATGAGCGCAAGTAGAGGTATAAATGCTTGTAATTCTTCTGTCTCTATGGCTATAGTACAAGCTATAACGTATCAAGTGCTTTTGAAAAGAAAATAGGAGAAATAGGATGATAACTGCACGATATGCATCACATCTGATGCTGGTATCTATTTTTTGTTTATCTCAAGGGTTAGGGCTGCAGGCTTTTGGTGAGGGGGCTGTGCGGACCAGTGGGGTCTTAGAACCTAAGTTTGTTCCACTGGAAGAGGGGCAGGGAAGTTATGTTGTGAAAATTTATGACGATAACACTGCTCTTACGATTAAAGATATCTCATTTTCTGGTAGAACATCTATTGGTGGAATACGCTCAGAAAAAGATGATTCAATTATGCAGCTTAAGCTTTCTAAAGTAAAAGAAATTCGCATCATCAAACCTATTTTTCAAAGCAAGCGTTTTAGTGACCAAGAATTCACACTGGCAAGTATTACGACTAATAATGGAGCAACTGTTGATAATCTGCTTATTCCTAAAAATATTGTAATTTGCGGTGTTGAAGAAGCAACACAAATTGAACGTGCGTGGCTTTTCAGTAAGCTCACCAAGTTAGTTATTGAATCAGGTGTCAAACCACCCAAGACATCAAAAGTTAAAAAAGAATCAACTAAAGAGTTGAATCAGAAAGCTCTTGAGCAGCAAGTTGAATTTTCCAAGCAAGCAAAAAAGCAAAGCGTTCAGCGTGGAATTTTGGATGCAGTTGAAGGTATCTTTGGGGCCTTTTATGATTTAGTTATTGCGATTGTGCAGTTCTTTGTTCGCTTAATTCGGTAAGTAGTTATCCTTTTTAGGATTTTTTAAAAAGAAGTTGAGAGCGCATAGAGAGGCTGAGGGAATGTTACAACCAATTTATGGTAAATGTATAATTTTTACGTGCTTATCAACTCTTTTTTTCTCAGGATTTTCACAAGACCATGGGACTCAAAATTCTTGGTTTAATCAACTCTTTGCAGCAGATACTCTTGATAGTTACCAATGGCTGCCGCACCGTGGTTTTTTCGATCAGTTTGCAAACTATCAGCAAAATACGTTGCTTAATGATGTCTCTTGTAAAAATATACTTCAAGGTTTTGAGCGTAAAAAAGAATTACTCAAGACCTTAGAAAAAAATGAAAGCAAGATGATTTCTTTGCAAGATCGGATTTCTTATAAAATATTTCATTGGGAATTAAGGAGAGCTGTTGCAGGAGAAAGTTTTTTGTTTCATGAATATCGAGTTACGCAGATTTTTGGAATCCTCTCAAATATAACCTCTCTTTTTACCAGTATTCATTCGCTTAAGAGTTCGCGCGACGTTGAGTCGTATCTTGCACGTCTCAAGATAATTCCAGAATACCTTGAGCAAACCATAGAACTTCTTGATTATCAAAAGAGTAAAGGGATTATGCTTCCTGCTTTTGCAATGGAAAAAGTGATCAACATAATTAAAAAAATGACTCCTCGTTTGATAACGGAGAACATCTTTTATTCGCATTTTGCAAAGCTGATTGAAACTATCAATTCAAAGCAGAAAAGTTTCTATCTTGAGCGCGCTCAAATTGTCATTGAAACCTCTGTTTACCAAGCGTATGAACGTTTAAAGGAATGCTGTACTAAAATTTTACGTGCATCGCATTCTCATCACGGAGTGTGGGCTCTTCCTGATGGTGATCGATACTATGAATATATGCTTGAAAAGCATACAACAGTACCATTGTCAGCTGATGAAATTCATGAACTTGGGTTGCAAGAAGTGTATAAAATACATAAAGAAATGAGAGTTTTACTCACCCAAGAAGGAGTTGTAGATTCAAGGAGTAGTGTTGGAAAGCTCATGCAAATTTATAGCCGGAATCCTGACTTTTATTATCCTGAAACTGCTGCAGGTCGAGCTGCTTGCTTGGCTGAATTTGAAACAATTTTAGCCAGGTGTCGAAGACAACTTTCTCATTTATTTAATTGTAAGCCTAAAAAATTGGTGCACATCAAAGCGGTCCCTCTGCATGAAGAAGATGGAATGGCCGGAGCATATTACGCAAGGCCAAGTATTGACGGTGTTCGCCCAGGAACTTTTTTTGTTAACCTTCGCTCGATGAAAGAGCTTCCTCGGTATGAAATGGAAACGCTTACGGTGCATGAAGCAGAGCCTGGGCACCATTTTCAGCTCTCGCTTCAAATGGAAATGGATATTCCGTTACAGCGTAAGTTAGGAACGTATACTGCTTTTATTGAAGGGTGGGCTTTGTATGTAGAAAAACTTGCATACGAAGAGAATTTTTATTCTTCAGTTGCAGCAAAGCTTGGTCATCTTCAAGATGAGCTGTTGCGCGCAGCGCGGCTTGTTGTTGATACTGGCATTCATAAGAAGCGCTGGACCAGGGAACAAGCAATTGCCTACATGAAAGAAGCAACTGGTTACCATCAAGATTCAATTGTTACTGAAGTAGAGCGCTATTTTGTATGGCCAGGTCAAGCATGCGCTTATAAAATTGGGCAACTTAAAATTCTTGAACTTCGTCAGCGTGCTCGCTCTGCGCTGGGCAATGATTTTGATATTCGTGAATTTCATGATGTTATTTTAACACTGGGTGCAGCTCCACTCGTGGTTCTAGAAGAAGTGATTGATCTCTATATTCATAACAATCTTAATAAGCAACCCGCAGGTTTTTGCCAAGTAGCTTCATAGCTGTGCGCTCTCCTGATTTATGAGATTTTACATGGTTTTAGGTATGTTCAGGGTAATTTTCTTGCAAAATGACGGCGCTACCGTCATAATGAGACGCAAATTGACGGTAGCGCCGTCATTTTGCGTTTAAAGCGAGGTTAGTTTGGCATAAGTTTAAGGGTTAACATGGATTTTAAGTATATAAAAAGAGCTTTTAAGGAACCAGAACAGAGCTATTTTCTCTTCGGACCTCGGGGTACTGGAAAATCGACCATGACCGTGAAAAACAATCCTGATGCTCTTTTAATCGATTTACGCCTTGCCGATGTTCGCTATCGACTTTCAGCAAATCCAGATCATCTTACTGAACTTGTAAGTGCACAGCCAGATGGTGCTACTATCATTATCGATGAAATTCAAAAGATTCCAGAGCTCCTTTCTATTGTTCATATGCTCATTGAAAAGAAGCGCAAATGGAGATTCATTCTTACCGGTTCTAGCGCGCGAAAGCTCAAGCGGCAGGGCGTAGATTTGCTTGGAGGTCGTGCATTAAGAAAGGTACTACATCCATTTATGGCATCTGAGCTTAAGCAGCATTTTAATCTTGAGCAAGCTTTATCTTATGGACTTCTTCCTCTTCGTTTTGCTCATGAAGATGCACTTGAAACGCTTCAAGCTTATATCAGTCTTTATCTAGAAGAAGAGGTCAAGATGGAGGGGTTGATTCGTCATTACGAATCGTTTACTCGATTTCTTCATATTATGAGTCTTTCACATGGATCTATTTTGAATATCACAAACATTGCTCGTGAATGTCATGTAAAACGAACCACCGTAAGTGACTGGATTTCTATTTTAGAAGACCTTCTCATTTGTTATCAGATTAATGTTTTTACCCAGAGAGCTAAGCGAGAGTTAAGTGCACATCCTAAATTTTATCTTTTTGATGTGGGTGTTTATCGTGCATTGCGACCAAGGTCTATAAAAGATAGCGAATCAGAAGTTAATGGTGCTGGTCTGGAGGGGCTTGTTCTGCAGCATCTCATGGCATGGAAAGATTATACATCTGAAAAACATGAGATAAGCTTTTGGCGTACAAGATCGGGTCTTGAAGTCGATTTTGTTGTTTTTGGGGCACTTGGTTTTTGGGCAATAGAAGTTAAAAATGCTGAAAAGATACGCTCTGAAGATCTTAAATCTCTTGTCGAATTTCAAGAAGATTATCCCGAGGCAAAAGTTATTTTGCTTTATCGAGGCAAGGAGCGGTTGCTGAAGAATAATGTGCTTTGTCTGCCATGCGAAGATTTTCTTAAAATAATTTGTCCCAATGCTCCATTATCTTCATGAAAAACAGGATAATCTTCTTAAAATGCGACATGTGAACTACTGAATTTGTTGCTTCAGTTATTCTAAATCAAGAATGTATACCTGAGCCCCAAAAAGATATTCCGCTGGTATTTTCATTAAAAACGGCAAGTGATCAAGTCCTCGTGCGTGTTGGCATTTCTTAAAACCGAATGATTCGGTTTGAGCTCTGTATTTGTTCATTATTTCCCCTTGTGCTGAAGGATAGAGATCAACAGTAAGGAGATGCTTTATATTGTTGTACTTTTCATCACTAACAAAATACTCTTTGCAGGCTGTGCTAAAGGCTTCAGGGCTTATCTCTTGCTCGATATAACCATATCTGCTGGTATGAGCAATGTTGCTATCCTGACTGTTTATAGTGAATGAAAAGAAGCCTAGAATTTTTGGATTGTTATCGTCTTGATTAGTCTCATGGAGAACAAAGAGCTTAGTGGTTTTTTTGGAAAATATTTCTTCTTTTGCCAGATTGAGTCGCTTTGTCATATGTTTTTCGGGATTTGATAAACCGAACGCTTTTACTACTAGCCATGGGAGCGTATCTTTGAGTTCATTGATCAGTGGTATATGCATTGTTTGTGCAATCTGGCAGCAAGCCTCCCAGTCTTCAAGTGTTCCATCGTGTACAACTATGTCTCCAAACACACTGCTAAAAATAGTTATTACGCAAAGAAATAAATACGGTATGTACTTCATGACTTTTTCTCCCTCGTTATGGCTATCTGATAAATAAACTTTTCTTGTAACAAAATTACCGTATGTAGATCTAAGAAATCAACCTTTGAATCATTCGAGCTGTGCGCTCTCCTGACTCACAAGCAGCTTCAAGTGTTCCGGGAACATCCATAAGAATTGATGCATGCTCGCCGGCAAAAAAGAGTTTGCCATCAATGGGTGCAAAAAGTGTTTTGACCATTTCGCGATCGAGCTCCTGAAGTGCGGTGAGTACTTCTTCTTGTCCTGGTGCAATGTTGTGATACGAACCTTTGATATAAGGATCATTTGGCCAACTGTGCCCAACAGGAGTTTTATACTGAGCAAAAGGCTCATCGCGTGCAATGGTAGGTGTAGATGTTGGTAAATTCTCTTCATCATAAATAAGTTTTAAATGGGGTAGCTTTGACGTGTACAACTCCGCTATGTTTTGTGCCGTATAAAAACCTAAATCTTTTGTACAGTAAATGGTGAGCACTGTTTCATCGGCATTAAAATGTGTTCCAATGTCATCACCAATTGTTTGAACTTTAGTTTGGTAGTTTCCGGTGAGTGGCACAAGAATCTTTGCATTAGTACCGTACTGCACGTGGCGAATTGCAGTCAGCTTACTTTCGGGTATAACATTCGATTCAAAATTAATATCACCGTATGTTGAGCAAGGGTTTGCAAGTACGAGCACATCTGCGTGAACTACTTGTCCGTCTTGAAATGTAAGTTGGTATTGGCCAGAAGCACTTTGCGAAACCCATTTTAAAGGCATGTTTAGATGAACTCGATCATCAAGCTGTTGCGCAAGCGCCTGTGGCAAGAGGCTATTGCCTCCCGTGATGGTCAGATGATCGAAGTAACGGTTATTGTCGATTTCTTCAAAAGAGTGAGCTGTGCAGACACCGCCCAGGAGCATGTGCATAAGTGTTTCAGTATACCGTGGTGATAGATTTTCAAGAGGAGTGCCTTCGTATCCAGCAATCATGGTACTTACACACTTGTTGACCGGGTCTTCTGGGTTCAAAAGTTGATCAAGTACTACGCGCAGTGAGCTTGACGAGAGTGCCAGTTCATTTAATTGTACTTCAAGCTTTTCTAGGTTCAAGTTATGCTTACTCAAAAGTTCAGACAATGCGGTCAGTTTGTTATTATCAACGTAATGGGGGGCAAAGTGGATCTTGTCATAGTTGAGTGTGAGCCCGAGCTCGTTGATTAAGTTGATCATATTTGTAGCGGGTGCACCGTCAAAAATATTTTGTCCACCAAGCTCAGCGATATGGCCATCAACAAGTGCGGTGAGTATTCGACCTCCAACACGGGGCTTTGCTTCGTAAAGGTGAACGTCAATACCATTTTGAGCAAGACGGTATGCCGTTGTTAAGCCTGCTATACCAGCGCCGATAACAACCACTTTTTTATGCTCAGTGCATGCAATGTTTTTCATCATAAATACCACTAATAAAAAAAAATTTTTTAAATATTTCATTACTTTTTCCTTTGAAAATTAACGTCTTATAGTTATAGCAAGATATATTTTTTTATCTTATCTTTTAGGATAAACGTTATTTTTAAAGCTATTAAGGGAATATTGTATGATGAAGAATAATTTTTTTGTAGTGATGTTATTCATGCTTGTGAACAGCACTGTGATGGTACGGCCGCTTGATTATGCCGATCTTGTTACCGAGCAGGCGCATCCTAAGACAAAAAATTTGAGTTCTGTTTTAATGAGCAATACCGAAGATGGGTTACGTCTATTGAATGACATTGATTACTCGGTTATCTCTAGCTTACGTACTTTTCAAGCAGAGCAGTATCAAAATATTGTTACTCAAATTATAAAAACTATACAAAATAATGGACGAATCTTTTTTTTAGGATCTGGCTCCAGTGGACGTATTGCGCTTAATCTGACGGCGCAGTGGAATGAGTTATGCAAAAGATCAAGAAACCCAAAATTTGGTGAATATCAAAATCGAGTTATTGGCATTATTGCTGGTGGGTTGCGTGCTTTTATTCGTGCAAAAGAAGGTTTTGAAGATTCTGAGCAAGAGGGTGCGTTGGCACTTACTTCGCGCAATCTTAACGCAAACGATACAGTCTTTTTGCTTTCAGCAAGTGGATCAGCCGCATTTAATCATGGCGCAGCGCTGGCCGCCTTACAGTGCGGTGCCCTTTGTTATCACATTCTTAATGTTCCGGAAACATTGCCCAAAGCTGAAGCGCTTTTTGCACAAGGAATTATTCCCGTCAAAATTGCCACTCAGCCTCAAGCAATTAAAGGCTCAACGCGTCTGCAAGCTGCAACAGCAACCAACGTTGCTCTAAGTATGACGTTGCTTGCTGTTGTAGATCAGCTTGCAGGTAAAGAAGACACAGCTCAAAAAATTGCGGATCAACTGATTATTGATTTTGAAAAAGCCTGTCTGGAAATACGCACCATTATTCCAGAGATTGCAAAAATTATTGAAGGTGTTGTTCTGGTGCTTTCATCCCCGCATGCCAATTTCAGAAAAATTAAAGATGAGACCAATTGTGGGTACATTACCTATCTTGGCATGAACTTTTTACGTGAAATTATTACTGACAGTGTTGAGCTCAGTCCAACATTTTCAATTAACCCTACGCGTGGGAGCAATGAAGTTGGCAAGCGCCCTGAATTCAGAGCATTTATTCTGGGTGCTGAGAGCAATGCTGATGCGTGGCAACGGGTTTCTAATCGCGTGTTGACTGATGAAGAGCTTAAAGATGTGGCTGACGTAATTTTAGGC
Source organism: Candidatus Dependentiae bacterium (assembly GCA_018266175.1). Classification (NCBI taxonomy): domain Bacteria; species Candidatus Babelota bacterium. The sequence goes on along the minus strand of JAFEAY010000010.1, from coordinate 103,041 downwards.
GGTGTGAACCAAGGTGCACAAGAAAGCTTTTTAGCGCGACCAGTAGGAGTTGGAAATATTGTCATAGTTGTTGTGAACGATGCTGATGATAAAAAGATCATTGAAAATGCAGTGCTAGAGTTGCAGCAACGAGGTGGTCAAACTGCGTTGATTCAGGTATCGTCTGGACTCAAACCAGCTTCATTAGAAAAGATGGTCAATACGAGCATTTTCCTTGGAGGTATATTATCGCCATGCGTGCAGTCGATGGCAACTAAGCAAATACTTAATCTCATTTCCAATGCTGCGATGATCAAGATGGGTAAAGTATGCGGAAATTTGATGATTGATGTGTGCGCATCAAATAAAAAACTTTTTGATAGAACCGTGCGCATTATTCGAGAGGTGTATGCGTTGCAAGCTCCTGCAAAGGTTGTGCCTTCTTATGATGAAGTGAACATAATGGTAGAAAAGGTTCAAGCTCAAAGAAAGTATATTGAAACAACACAATCGATATACTTACCATCAACTGTTAAAATTGCAAGTGTCATGCTATTGAAAAATATTTCATTTCAAGAGGCGGTTGATTGTTTGATTGGTTGTGAAGAGCGTCTTGATTGCATTTTGAGTTGAAAATGAGTTTAGTTGTTCCACGGTTTATAGCTGATAGCAAAGAAAAATTTGAAAAATGATAAGCAGAATTAGCACTGATTCAAGCGAGAAATCCTTCTCCTTTGTTGTAAATGGGTTAGTCCACGCTTTTTTTGTTGTGGTTTTGGAATGATCTTGAGATTTTGAAAAACGGCATCCCAGTCTTGCAAAAGTTTACGATTCAAAATTGTGGCGTCTTGAAAGCCCTGTATGAAAAAATTTCTTAGCCGCTTGATTTTCCATTGTTTTTTAAAATCCTCAGTGTCACTGATAACAATTAAAGTGTAATTCAGGTTTGGGAATTTGTTTCTTATAAGGGCATTAAGCTTTTTTGCTTCTTCTTTTGTTATCCCGGTTCTGAAAAAATAAACCTTTTTACCAAGAGAAAGTGCTCGATAGAATCGATCAATACGACGATAATATTTGTTTCTGATTTGTTCATAATCATGCAATGGTTCTTTATCTCGACTAAAATCATGCGGATAAATTATTTTGTAGTATGTATCGCGAAAGGTGCGATGTGTTACATTTGGCGCAAGTTCAAAAATTTTTAAGTTTTCTTGTTTGAGATAGCCATGAAAATCTTCTTCCAACGCTTTGTACACTGATTCAACTTCTGAAATGCACCAATCAAAAGGGAAAAAGGCTTCAGTGAGATGGTTTCTTTCAAAATGTCGAGCAGGAGCGCAGTTTGCTCCAAGGCTAATAAAAATTATTGGTTTAGTCAGACCAAGCTGATTTTCCCGTTCTGTATTGTGCCATTCAAGAACTGGAGAACTTTCTTCTTCCCGTAATATTTCAAGTGCATGGTACTCATTATTTAAAACAGTAACATGGTTGCTGAATTTGTTGTTGAAAAGGTCTTTGTTCTGTTCTTCTTGAGCCGGAAAAATAGGGTTTACAAGAAAAAGAGCCCCAAGTAAACAGTGGATAACTTTTTTATAAAGTTGTAATAGCTTCATTAATACCTCTTGTATGATGCCTAGTGAAATCATAAGCATAGATAACAAGATGATGCAATCTCAAGAAAGTGATTATATTCGAAGCTATTATCGTTGCGGTTGCATTCGAGCTTGAAATGTTCCAAAATAGAGTGTGCGATTGTGCTCTTCGCTCATTTCTTTCCATCGAGTTTTATAGAACGTTGCCCAGAAGTAGTCATCCTGAACAGGTTTAAACTTTTCGGAAGTACTTACTGTTTTAAGCATGACATCCCAAAGCTCTGGTACGTCGGTTGCGATATAAAGACAACCATTATGCTTGAGCTTTTTTTGAACTAACGTTAGAAAATCTTGGTTAATAACGCGTCGTTTGTGATGTGTCCTCTTTGGCCATGGGTCTGGATGAAAGACAAAAATTCGATCAATGCTGTTGTCATCAAACATATCGTGAAGTCCAAAGCTTGCATTGCCCCAGACCAAAAAGACATTGTCTAATTTACTTGTGGTGATGAGCTCTTGAGCAGCATCAACCAATTTTTTTCGTATCTCAAATCCTACTAACGCATGAGTGGGGTTTGCTTTACCATACTGATCTAAAAAACTACCGGTTCCAAATCCAACTTCGACATCAAGAGTGCCGGTGAAATGGGGAAATATTTCGGCCCATTTTTGTTTTGAAAATCGTTGAGGGCAGCTGAGAGGGTTGAGGAGTGTTCTAACGCGCATAATTTTGTTTGTTTCGTGCTATTTGTTATGTTTGTTTAGGTAGGGTATAAAACGTATGAATAGATTATACCTCTAATATTAAGGAATATAAAAAATGAAGAAAATTTTACGCTATTTTACTATCCTCATAGGGACAAGCGTTGCTTTTTGCCAGGCAATGGATTTTAATCTTCAGCAAGCAAATAGAGCATTTGGCCTGCCCGAGATCTTGCTTCAAGTTCAAATTCCAAATTCAAATAAAGTCCTTGTTGCCTATCAAAAAAACAAACTTGCAGTTGTTTTTTTGCAAAACGATAAGGTTGAAGTAAAGAAAATAAATTATCAAAGATCATATGATTCTTGGATTGCGCGTTACAGATTGTCTCTGCGAGATTGTTTATTTCAAAGTACTATTTTGGATATTCAAGTTTCTTCAAATGGAAATACTGCTGCAATTTTATTTGAAAAGGAGAGCTTCAAATATATTGGATTAATAGATGATTTATAGAGTGAAGTTCCATATCCATGTTTCGATGTAATATCGGTTGATAAGTCTTATTTTAAAGAGATGTATTTTACCCAAGATAATTTACTTTTGGTTGTTATACTTACAACCGGAATCAGTAACTATTACAAGATTTCAGATGGAAAGTTCGTTGATTTCGTAAAAAAGACAATGTCGGGTTACTCAGTCTTGTGAAAAGGTGTATTGATGAAAACTATAAAAAACAGTTTGTTAGGAATAGTAATGAGCATAGGGATATTTGGGGTTAACGCCTTATCAATAGGAAATCAAGCACCAGAGTTTATGCTACCAGACCAAGATCACAAAATCCGTACGTTGACTGAATTTAAGGGTAAATACGTTGTTTTATATTTTTATCCAAAAGATGACACTCCCGGTTGCAGAAAGCAGGCCTGCCAGTTGAGAGATAATTTCGGAGAGTTTGAAAAGCAGGATATTGTTGTCTTGGGCATTAATTATGATTCACCTGATTCGCATAAAAAATTTAAAGAAAAATACCACTTGCCGTTTATTCTTTTGAGCGACAAAGACAAAGTAACCGCAAAAAAATATGGTGCAAAAAATTGGTGGTTTATTCCGGTTCCGTATCGCATGACTTTTGTAATTGACCCTCAAGGCAAAATTTCTTCAATCTTACCAAATGTTGATGTTGCAAGCCATGCACAAGAAGTGCTGAAAATTGTTCAGGAAAAAGAATCTCAATAAAGTTTATTGTATGAAAAGAGCCCTTGAATAACTCAAGGGCTCTTCAAGCAAAAAGTAATAATAAATGATTTATATTTTTAAGAGATCGGTTTTGAGCATTTTAACAACAATACCCTGAGCAACTTTAACTAAAACGTATGTGTCGTGCGTAGCAGGATTGGTAATTTCGATTATTGACGTATTGATATCGCCGCTATTTGCAAGTGGGTTGGTTGCCGCTACTTTTTCCCGAGCAGTCAATAAGACTTCATATATCGCGGAACATGAAAGAAAATTAATTGTATGTATCGGTTTACCATCCTGATCAAGTTTTAGTTGCGTGTGATTACTTGTTTTCCCTAAGTAATTTGGTATTGCATTATTTAACTGATCATCATCGTCAATCTTTTCACCATTTAAAAAAAAGCAATCCTGATTGCCATCATAATCTAAGCAGTAAGCGGATAACGGATAGAGCGATATCAGCGAACGCAAGATATTAGCTTGATCGCCATAATCTTCTGACTTGTCGATGACCTCTTCTCGAATGATAGCAGCAATATACATTAAAGAATTTTGGTCACACAAGCAGTTATGACTCTTGCATCCGAGTGTGTGCTTGTGTTGGAAAATAATCATACGCTTGCATACGCCATCTTTTTCGTGCATACGATTTCCAGAATCATACAAGCAAAAATCACGGTCATCTGCATTTTGTGAAAGGAGTTTCAAAACATATTGAGACCAAAATTCTTGATTAAAACAGGAGGGGAAGACTGTTGAGCTTTTATGCGAAGCGTATTTTTTTTGATCATCATAAATTGACCAGTCACAAAAACTAACTCCCGTTGTGGGATTAGATGCGAGTCTGGAAACTTCACAAACAGTGTGTTCGCCGTGATTTGTCGTAAGGTTATAGGGGAGTGCACAATCTAAATGTCCACCACCAAGTTGATAGACTTTTTTGGTTTCATGAAGTTCATAGGTCACTTGCTCAATGTGGTGATTTTTTACCATGATGAGATTATCAAGAAAACTATTCTGAAGCTGGAGGACATTTTTTATCATGAGTGCTGTACGTATCAAATCTTTGAAGCTATACGAACATAAATTGCTACAGTCAGGCAGCATTATGTGGGGTTTATGAGTATCTTGGCAAGGCTGAGTGAGATGATTGGTAATTAACTCAAATGTTTTGGTTAATACATATTTTGCATATTTTACTTTGCTCAATAAAGAAGCGCTTGGAGGAGATTGAGTAAATTCTTCTAGGCTGTTCTTATAGTCTTCTATCATGATATTTACTAATTCACTGAGCATCATACTATTTTTGGATGAATCTATTGGTTCATAACGACCTGTGCAAATATTTTCGATGCGTTCAATTATTTTTTGTTCCTGCATATTAAAACAAAGCAAGTAATAAAGAGGTGATTGCTGAATGCAATCTTCAATGAGTTCGGCGTTACTGAACTTTAATAGTATACCTCTTTCAGGCAGAAGGTTTATGAAGTCTGAATGAGCGGCATTATGACTTAACAACTTTAATGCTGCAGGAATTAGGTCAAATGGTGCAGGAATAATATCTTGATCGTCAATATCTTCATCATCTGAAGAAAAACTTAATATTTGAGCATAGCGCAATTTACATTGAGGCTTCCATGGATACAAATAGAATCCTAAAAGGTAACGTGCAATTTTTTGATAGCGATTACAAAGCGTCCTATCCTGTTCTTCGTAAATAGTAATCAAATGTTTTAAAAGAGTTTCGAGCCATTTTTTTTGAACAGCTGATATATTAAATTGAGAGCATGTGTTACAACGTTTTACTTTTAGGGGCTTTTCGATGCAAGCGTTGCCACAATTTTCTAAGCGATATTTTTCATCTAAGATCGTATCTATTTTTTCGAATAGATGCTTTTTAACCAGGTTAAGGATCTTGATTTCAGGAACTTTTCGAGGAATTACCTTCAACATTTCTTGAAGGGTTTCTTTTTGTTTAATCAGATCTTGATCGTCAAAATAACTTTGTAGTTGCTTTTCTATGTGGGCTATTTGAGCTTTAAGAGTTTTTTCTTTATTTGATCGTTCTTTGTCGGTTTTGCAAGCCCTCAGTGATTGTTGAAATTCAAGTACTTTAATCATTTGATGATATTTTTTTAGCAGCGTGTCAAAAAAATCTTCATTCATTTCTGACCACAAAAATTGAGGAAATAGAGCATGAGGATCTCGTTGTTGGTCAAGTACGGCGCAGCTTCGTTGGAGCTCCCCACTATTTTGATCCAATAAAAAAAGAAATTTAATGAGCGGAGTTAATGAAGATTGCTCATCATAATGAAGAAAATTGGTAATGAAAAGTTTCAAAATTTCAGATGTTGGCTTTGTATTTACATATTTTTTTGGAGTCTTTAATCCAACAGGAGAGTAAAGTTTTATATCTTTCATTGAGGGTGTTAAGCGCGTTGGCGAACTAGGGAATTCTCTTTCAGGTGAAGCAAAGCATGAAGAATCAAGATTTTTTTTCAGATGCTTGGAAGGGCTTTGAGTAGTATCATCTGCCTTACGTTTGAGGGGCGAAACTGGAGGCGTAAAAAAGTTATTATTATTCGCGTCCATTGAGTAAGCATCACTTACTACGAGTACAAGATAGAGGCTTATAAGAACAAAGCTTTTGGTGACCAAGCCTTGGTTAGATAAAAGCATAAAGCCTTCCTTTTTATTTTCTTATTATTGAATTAAATTTTATTAACAATGAATAATGTTGTTTATATGATGTTGTTGAGGGGACAAGGAGTATAGTTGTGATATTCGAATTGTCAATATGTGAAGGTTTTGGATAATGGGAGCTGAGATTTATTGAGTGGCAAACTCGAATTCTTAAGCAAAAAAAATAAGCCCCAACTCTTGAATAGTCAGGGCTTATTTTTAGAGTATCAAATTATTATTGGATATTTGTTTTGTTCAATGTATTAGATGAATTATTTGGGTTGTTTAAATCGCCCAAATAAGCTGGCAAATTAATGCCTGACATCGCAGCAATTTCATGCAGCGGCGGTAATGACTTTACCATGCTGCTTACAAAGTGAGCGGTTGAACTTCCTTTTTCAGAAGAGCCGCTATCCCAAACGGTAATCTTATCAATCTTAAGATTTTTGATTGCTTCAGCCTGGATTTTTGCAATCTCTTGGAGCTTTTCAATCATGAGCATAGTTGCAGCATCTTGACTGTTATTCCCGCATGCTTGTACCAATAATTTGTAACCGTCAGCTTGAGCGGTAAGAACTTTACGGATACCTTCTGCTTCTGCTTCTTTGACTTGTAATATTGCAGCAGCTTTACCTTCTGCTTCTAAGCGTTGCTTAGCTGCATCTGCAGCAGCTGCAATTTCAATGATGCGACGCTGGATTTCTTTGGGTACAATTTCTTCAGCTTCAAGGCGTTGTAGTTCAGCTAAGCTTTTTGCTTTGTTAATTTGAGCATACGCATTTTGTTGCGCAATTTGACCTCGTTGTGCCGCTTCAGCTTCTTGTTCAAGCAATGCTGCATTAACACTTGCAATTTTTGCTTTTGCTTCGTTTTCACCTTCAACAGCTTGTGCATTATAGTTGGCAACTTGCGTTCTTCGTTCTTGCTCAGCTTCTGCTCGACCAATTTCACCAGTTTTTTCTTGATTTGCGACATCAATTTTTGCTTGATTAAGCGCTGTTGCAACCGACTTGCGACCAATGCTTTCGATGTAACCAGACTCATCGGTGATATCGGTTATGTTAACGTTCAAGAGCATGAGTCCAATTTTCTTGAGCTCAGATTCGATATGATTTCTGATTTCAAGCAAGAAGCGTTCGCGATCTTGGTTAATTTCTTCAATCATCAATGAGGCAACGGTCAAGCGTAATTGACCGATGATGATTTCAGATGCCATGAGTTCGATATCTTTGCGTGAAAGCGAAAGCAAGCGAACAGCAGCATTATTCATCGCTTCTGGTGTTGTATCAATAGCAACCGTAAAGGTACTTGGTACGTTGATACGGATGTTCTGTTGAGACAACGCAGACTTGAGTGGAATGTGCAATGTCATTGGTGTCAAATCAAGGAATGAATAATCTTGAATGAGTGGCCAAATAAACGCACCACCACCGTGGTAACATTTAACCGATCGCTCACCGGCTATCTTTCCGTAAACTGCTAAAATTTTGTTCGATGAACAGCGTTTATAACAGCTTGCAAGGAAGAAGAACGTGAAAAAAATGAAGAGTGCAAAGAGCGCACAAGCAATTAAAATGTAATCGAACATCGTATGATTCTTTCTTTTTTATGAATTAATTTCTTGAACGACCACAATTTCGTGATCAAGAAATTTTATAACTTTAACTAATCTGAATGAATCAATTGCGCATTGATCAAGCGATTGAGCAAGTACTTCTCGTGTTACACCGTCGACAACGAGTTGAATTTTCCCCTGCCCATTGTGGGGGATCCGTTGATATACCGTACCAACAAGGCCGACCGTTTTTTTGATATCAAAGTGGGTGCCGGAGCTTACCAGGAGCATGGCACCTTTAAAGATAAGACCAGTAAGTACCATGGTAATAGTTCCAGCTATCAATGCTGTAACTATGGAAACCGGGTGACTGTACCCCAACTGTTTAATGCATGCAAGTCCAACCCAACCAAACATCATGAAGAAGCCGGAAATTGAATGTACGGTAAAGAGTTTAAAGGATCCTGTTGAACTATGATGCATTTCTCCATCATCTCCAAATGTATGATCAATTTCAGTCATATCATCGGTTGTGCCGCCTATAATGGTTGCGCATAATCGTAAGAAAAAAAGTGTCGTACCAAAGAGTGCCGTTGCCCAAAAAACAAGGTCTGGTGTTTCTTTAATGAAAGAAAAGAAATTAATCATGAAGACTCCCCATCGGTTATCGTTATTGGTTCAATATAAATAAGAATAGAAATAAGTACACTTCTATTTGGTACATTCATAGATGAGTATGTGTGTACTCCGGTCTATTGCACCATTCAATGCATGGTCTTGATATTTTTTGATATGAATAAAGCCAGCATTTGTCAATAATTGATCCATTTCATCAAAGTTATAAAGATACTGTTTAAACTCTTCGTGCTCAGTATTGGTAATCTGATTGTCAATAATAGAGTCGTATCGACATTGAGAGCTGAAAACTTGTGATTCTGGATTATACGAAGTCATAGTGGTAAGAACAATTTTTGAGCCATCAGCCCTTGTTTGCACACCGCGTCGCTCGATGCCACAAGGTTGAGGTAGTGATGCAACCGTTTCTATTTCAAGAACAAACTTTCCACCGGGTTCCAGGTGATGATACATAATTTCAAGACCGTTTTTACAGTTTTCAAGATTGGTTATTAACCCCCACGACCCATAGGGGACAAAGATTAATTGATACCGTGTATCGCTGCTAAAATTTTCCACAAACGCTTGCCACACCGGAGCAGGCTTATTGCTCAGAGCCGCAAACTTTTGCTTTAACCCATCAAGCATGTGCTCTGAGGCATCAAAGCCATAAGCATCAAAACCTGCTTGGAGCATGGGAATGAGAAAGCGACCGGTTCCACACATTGGCTCTAAAATTGGTCCTTGAGCTTGAGCTGCATAGTTCATGTACAGGCGTAGAGCTTGCTGGGAGTATGGATGCTCGATCAAGTCATAAAACTCGGTACAGAGTTTTTGATAGGTTGTGAGACATGGTTTATTCATTTTTTATTTTTACATTTTAAAAATTATTAATTGAGGGTTATTTGAGGAGAGTTTGATTCTAGCATATTTTTGCCAGAGCAAAAAAGCCTGAGCTTATTGTATAAGTTGTTTCGTGAGTTTTTTGAGCTGCTCTTTGAGCGATATAAGCTTTGATTTCAAAAGTTCAAGTTTGCTTTTCAGAATAATAAGCTGTGCGGCAAGACCTGATGGCAATTCATAGATGATTTCAGAGTGCTCTATTCTATCAGGATTGCGAAGATCGGCTATTTTTAACGTAAAGCTTTTGATATTAAATTTAATTTTACTATCAATGAGTCCTTTGGTGACCATTGCATTTTGTATGCCTGATAAAAGTGAGTTATGCGGTTTAGCCGCATGGTTTTGAAGTAATTGAAGATAAAAAGGGTTTGTCTTTTGAGGTGCTTTTGGTGGGTACAGCATATCTCCAACGAGCCCTATTGAAACATGTGCTAGAAATAGTGGGTGATCTTTATTGATACGATGATGAGTTTTGGCTTTGAGTTTATCAGATATTATGCGAGCAACTTTTTTGAGTTTCCCATAAGGGTCACTGATATTTTGATATGCAATCCAGCCCTTGTCGCCAATAAACTCTGGGACTCCCTGGATACAAAAATCACCTAATCCATTTGGAAATTGAACAGCGATTTGTTGAGCCGCTCCTTCTAAAACTTGCTTAAACTCTGTGAGGTCTTTTTGATCAAGAAGGTCATCAATATAGGCCAATGTAATGTGAAAGGGTTTATTCGTTTGATTCAATGTTCCCCAACCCTTTTTTCCTAATCCATTTGAAGCAAGCATCTCAAGAATGCTCTTGAGCTTTTGTTTGTATACTTGGTCTAAAGCTGTTATTGGGTTGGCTATGGTACGGAAAAATTTTTTTATAGCACTTTGTTTGTCTTTAAGCGGGTTCACTATTTCTTCTTGATTTAATGAGATTTCAACTGAAACGCGATAACCGCTGGCTCTAAGGGATGCAGTAATGAAAATAAAGATTATCAAGCAGAATGAATGTATTTTTTTGTTCATACGTTTTCTTTTTTTACGGTGTCGATTGTTTTTAAAAAAAATTAAAAATAGTTTTGTTTATTCTATAAAAATCGTTTTTGAAAAATAAAGGCATTCTTGAAAATGGTGGCTTGATAATGGTATGCGTATAAGAAGTAATGAGTATTTGTAAGACCGAGAGAAAGGACTTTGAGATGTCATTATACTTGCCCAAGAAAAATGTAAGCTTGCTCCTGAGTACTACCCTTTTATGGTGTAGCTTTATGGTGCCTGTTTATTCAAATCAGGATACAAAAAATATACTTGATGATTCTGCAGTTTTTATGTCTGAGCGCGAAGATATTGAAGTTGGCCAACTCTACCATGAATTAGAAAAGCTTCGTGATCATGATGCGATGCGAGCTCCTCTTTGGCTTAACGCAGAAAAAGAGAATAAAGCCGAGTTCAAAAAAAATAGTATTTTTATAAGCTTGGGTATGAATTGTGGGCCTGCTATTAATTTTGAGAAAAATAAAATTACTGAGGCATTTTTTCCATTTGATTGGGCTATTTCAGAATTCTCTTCGATTTATAAGGCATTAAAAAGCGATTTTAAAGATTTTTTAAAATTAGAAAATCTTGTTGTTACACCGCGTGCTTTGCCCTTAGTGAATCACGGAGTTTTTGATAAAGGTTATAGAATTAATTTCATTCACGATTTTAAAAATGATAGTACGCCGCTCTATGATTATGAGCAAGTGAGAGATAAGTACTATCGTCGTATTGATCGTTTTTATCGCGCTTTGAAGCTTGGGAAACATATTTATTTTTTTCGAACAAAAATTAAAAAACAAGAGGCGATTAAGCTTAATAATCTTATTCAAAAAAAGTTTCCTAAGATCAAGTATACCTTGGTTGTTATGAATGATACTCCAGAATTTAAAAGAGCTTGGAATATTAAAAACGTAAAACATTTCTTTATCAAAGATGTTCATCAAGCAGTTGCTCAGCATACCAGGGGAAAAAATGGATGGGACAATGTTTTTAAAAAATTAAAAGTTACGTAAGAACCTAACGTTTGTAAAAGGTTGATATTTTATAGTACTGAGATGAATATTTATTCTTGTTGAAAGGTGGGTACTGCTGATTGTTAGTACCCACAGTTTTAGTTTAATTCAGTAATGAGCGGAACGAAATTAAATATGTTACACCGGCAAATGAAATTGGCTCATTGTTTTGAAAATCAATAATTTTTTTACCGAGCAAATCTTCAGATTTAACCTTGGTTACAGCTCCTGTAAATGGTGATGCTTCAATGATCATCTCATCACCCTCATACAGGCAAACATGGTCTGCCTTGTTAAAGCTTTGTCTACTTTGATAGAAAAAAATAAGATCACCAGCACGTAATGCTGATGGTTCTACTTGTTTGCTTCTCGAGAATTGACGATTAACACATCGTTCGATTTTTTTACCACATGATCGATATACGGTTTGTACAAAACCCGCACAATCAAATCCACTTCCTTCACATGCGCACAGTCCGCCCCATTGGTAGGGATATCCAATCAGCTTTTTTGCCTGTGCAATAATTTTTGCACGCAAGTAGTGTTCATCGAGCTGCTCAAGATCTTCAACAGCGTTAACATTTTTTCTGGAGATGAGCATGGTTGATCCGCTTGGATCAAGAAACTTAAAATAATCAGGATCGCTACTATTTTGGACGTAAAGCAAAGAGCCCATTGGTATGATAAGCGCAGGCGAGAGGTCATCATAAAAAATTTGCGCTGTTGCGGCACAAACAATAACAGGAGTTGAAAATTCTGATTTGACCATAATCTTAGCAAATTGGCTGTCGTCTGTTGACGAAACATAACCAAATGAGCCATCACTTCCGCACGCTTCGTTGCCTACGAGTTTTACTGTATTGCCGTACAAGTATTGATGCATTTGATAGTACTCATCGTTATCAATCTTGCTATCGATATAAAATTTTTGCGAAACGGTATATCTTTTTGGATTGTTATGTGGGTAAAAAATCGATACAAACGGAGCTGTTACTTGATGTGTCGGTTGGCGTTGCATGGCGAATGTTTTCTGCGGGGCAACGCTCGTGATGAATAATGCGAGAAGTAAGTACCGTTGTAGTATTGCGTTCATAATTTTAGTCTTTCGTCGTTTTTGGAGCTTTTAAGAAAGCTCTCCTGTTTGAATTTTCCACAATCCAGCATAGACACCGTTTTTTATGATGAGTTCATCATGGTTTCCAGATTCAACAATTGCCCCTTTTTCCATAACAAAAATGGTATCAGCATGACGTACGGTTGATAATCGGTGAGCAATAATAACCATTGTGTGATTTTGTGCAAGTGTTGTCATAGAGCGTTGAACGATCGCTTCTGTTTCGTTATCAAGTGCTGATGTTGCTTCATCGAAAATAAAAATAGGTGGATTTTTAAGGATAGCTCGAGCAATAGAAATTCTTTGTCGTTGCCCTCCAGAAAGATTTTTTCCATTTTCACCAACCAAAGCATCATACCCGTGTGGTAACTGTGTAATAAAGTTATCCGCTTGAGCTAGTTGCGCTGCATGTATAATCTCTTGGCGTGATGCATTGGTGCTTCCATATGCAATGTTGTCAGCAATTGTGCCATTAACTAAATAGACCTCCTGGCTTACCAGCGCAATAGCTTGGCGAAGTGCGGATGTTTGTAAGGTCTTGATGTCGGTGTCATCAAGAGAAATTGAGCCTTGCATGCTGTCGTAGAATCGTAAAATCAATTTAATGATGGTGCTTTTGCCTGAGCCCGTAGAGCCGACAAATGCAACAGTACTGTTGGCCGCAATAGTGAACGATAGATTTTTAAAAATACTTACTCCATTGTTGTAGGCAAAAGAGACATTGTTAAACGTCAAAGCGCCCTTAACTTTACCCAGCTCCAAGCTTTGCTTGCCATCAATAATCTTGGAGTGCTGAGCCAAAATAGTAAAAACACGACGTGCCGATGCCATAGCACGTTCGTACATATCGGTTATGGTGGTCAATGTGGTGAATGGCCATAAAAAACGCTGCGTTAAAAAAACCAATACCGCATAAAAGCTGATAGGCAGTGTTCCATTGAGTGCCAAAATTCCGCCTGCGATCATGCTCATAATAAATCCACACAAAATACCCATACGAACTATTGGGATGTAAGCAGCGTTAACATGGCTTGCACGTTGGCTTTCTTGTTTATACGCTAAACTTTCTTGAGCTAAGCAATCAATTTCGTATTGTTCGCAAGTATAACTCTTGATGGTGGTAATGCCGATGAGTCTGCTTGCTATATGGCTTCCTAGTGCTTCAACGCGCTCGCGTACCGCCCCATACAGGGTTGCCAAACGGTTTTGAAAATAATAAGCGATCATGATGACAAACGGCACCGGGAGTAGCGTCAGCACCGCAAGCATGGGCGAGATGTACGTAAAGATTCCACCCATGATAATGATGTTAACAACAAGTTGAATGATGGCATTGGGGCCTTCACTGAGAAAAAGTTCCAACTGATTGATGTCATCATTGATGATGGAAAGTAAACCCCCTGTGGTTTTGTTTTCAAAATAAGCGGTATCCAACTGTTGCATGTGTGCATAGGTGCTTAAACGCAAGGTGTGTTGAATAGTATGTGCAAGGTTTTTCCAGAGAATGAGGTAGCAATATTCAAATATTGATTCGCCAATCCAAAGCAGTGCGGTGAGCCCTGCAACGAGATATAATTGCATGTATGGATCTTGTATATTTGTAAGACGTGCAACCGTTGAGTGTTGTTGGTTGACGATGACATCAATAGCGATACCGATTAAAATTTCCGGAACAATGTCACATAATTTATTGAGTATTGAACTCAAGACAGCTAACAGCAATGAGCCCTTATGGCGCAGCATATAATGCATTAACTGTTTTAATGGTCTCTTTGTTTTCATGATTATCCTTTGTAAGAATTATTTTTATAACAAGTTATTTTTTTGAAGGGTTGCAATAACATCTTCTAATGCTCCAAAAATGTGGTACTCCAAGAGCTCATGTACTTTTTTTGTATTTCTTTCAAGGACAGCATCAGCAAGTTTTTTATGCTCATCGTGATTGAGATGCAGTTGTGTATTAGAAAGGTTAAATGCGATGCGGCAGTACCGATCAAAACGGTGATAGACATTGGCTCGAATCTGAAGCAAAAGAGGAGAATTGCAACCCGATATCAGCGCGACGTGAAAGGCATAATTCCGCTGAGCCCAGACTTGGTACGATACCGGTTCTTGCCTGGTTTCAACCAGTGCCAGGTGATGCAGCGCCGCGGCAACTGATGCCTCCCATGCATCATCGCCCAGTTCCATTGCTTGGTTAAGTGCTAAAAGCTCAATCTGGAAGAAGGTGCGATAGATATCACGAATATTTGCTTCAGAAACTTGAGCAACCCGAAAACCTTTATTGTCTTGTGTCTCGACTAGGCCTGAAGCAACCAAGCGAGACAATGCTTCTCGAATGGGGCTTTGGCCAACATCAAGTCGCTGCTTGAGGAGTTCTATCTTGAGCTTTTGCCCCGGAGCAAAGGTACCATTGATGATATCTTCTTGGAGCTGCTCATAGCACTGTAAAGCCAGCGTATTGTCTTTTTCTGTCGTTATAAGTGTCTTTTTTATACATGCAGTGTTCATAGAAAGCCCTTTCTTTAAAATTCTTATTCTAAACCCATATTAGCGACAAATTATATTTTTGTCGACAAAAATAATCAATATCGACAAAATTGGGAATTTTGAGCAATAAGGAGAGGTTGTACTGAGGTGAGTTCAAGAAAATAGAGGGGTGAGTTTATGAAATAGCGTGGAAAAAAACCTGTTGAGTGAGTATGTTTCTATAAAATAATAAAGGCCCGGTAACAATGTACCGAGCCCTTATTTAATTTTGCTTATCGCAATGTGGAACTGTTATTTCTTTTTACGCAACATAGGCAAGCCTGTGCGCGCATTTTCTATAACTTCATATCCAGCAGGCAATGTATCAAGTGCATCTGGTCCAGCTTCGCCTGCAAAGTAATAAATTCTTTGTTTACGATCGCCAGCAAGCTTTACTTCTTTTGAATGTAAAGAGTACATTTTTCCACTTTTTTTGGATTTAACGGTATAAGCCATGGCTCTAGAGCTCCTTTAACATAGTTATATTTTGGCTGTTTTTCTATCTCTAGGAACAAAAGTAATGAATAAATCTGAAAAAAACTAGAGGTTGCCTTTTTTTATATAAAGTTTTATTGAATACGATATCTAATTAATTGCAATAAGTTTATTTTTTTAAATATAATAATCATAATGAATTTCTATTTTGTTTTTATAGTTGTGGGGGGGAGTGATGTTCATGATGAAAAAAAACCAATTTTATCTATTTTTGATCATCAATCTTTTTAATGTATTACCTCTTATATCAATGCAGCCTCAGAGGTCTCAAGTTCGAGGACAAGCAACAACTGTAGGCGAAGCTCTCCAGCAAGTGGAAGCTGTAACGCAACGAGCAAATTACCTTCGTGAGGTTGTTAATAATGGCATTGTAAGATTAAATCAGTCTATTGCACTTGCTCATCACTCAAATGATAAATCAATTGAAGCGTTTCAGGTATCAACTCAGGCATTGGCGCAAGCAAATCAAGTAGCAACTCAAATTGAGGAATCTCGAGAGTTGCATGCACAAATGAGACAGTATGCACAGACTGCGACGGCAACTTTGGAAACTGAATTTAATCGTCTAAAAGATGCTTTAGCTCAAGAGGTTATACGAAATGAAGCTGTACGGGCAAACGATGCACGGATTCATAATGAGTTTGATCGTGAAACCAGAATTCAACTTCAAAGAGCAGAGATTCATGAAAAACAGCGGTTGGGTATTTTTGAGCAAGAAGAAAAGATTAAGGCTCAAGCTGCTACAGATGTTGAAAAAATAAAATGGAATACAATTCAAAAGATGATAGATAGTCCAAAGCGTATAATAAAAATTGTTATTGCCGTAACAGCAATTGCTTTAGGTGTCTATGCTGCTCAGTATGGTATTCCTCTGGTAATGAATTATTTTACACAACCAAAGGTCATCAGTGAAACCTCAAAAAAGGGTTGGTTTGGATGGAGTAAGCCCCCGCGCGTGAGTTGTCTTAAGGATTTAATTTTTACTCCAGAATTGCATAAGCAACTTTTTGATCTTGTACTGCGCGTACAATTTGCAAAAATGTATAACGAAAATCTCCCCAATGTTCTTTTTTTTGGTGCTTCAGGAACGGGAAAAACTGCATTTGCCAAGGAGCTGGCCTATTATTTAGATATTGACTATGCATTAACCTCTGGTTCAGAATTTGCAAAAATTACCGATCTAAATCTTGCAAATAGTGAATTCCGCAAGCTTTTAGATTGGGCAAAAAATTCAGAAAAAGGGTTGATCGTCTTTATTGATGAAGCTGAATCATTGTTTGCAAATCGAAAGCTTCCTACAACATCCCAAGGCATTCAAGATTTTATTAATACATTTCTGGCACTCGTTCCGGAAAAATCACAAAAAAACTTAATGTTTATTTTTGCAACCAATCATCCCTTTAAACTTGATGATGCAATTATAGATCGCATTGGTATGAATATTGAGTTTACGTTGCCAGAAAAGGCGGAGCGAGAAAAAATTCTTGCATCATACCTTGAAAAATTTGCACAAGAAAATAGTGAAGCAGTTGTTGACCTGCATCAAGATGTCTTAGAAAATCTTTCAATCTATGCGGACCTTCTTGAAGGTGTTTGCCCACGAGCGATTAAATTTATTGCGCAAGAAATGGTTGTGCAAGCTCGCCGACAGGAGCCTAAGCAGCTTACGGGTGAAATTGCGCAAACTGCACTTGATCAAGCAATGAAAAGTTTACAGCAGGCAGAGCTGTGGGAAAAAGTACGAGTTCAGTGGGCCAGAGATTTGGCTCGCATAGCTGCATGAAGGGTAATAAAATGAAAGTATATCTTAAAAAATATCTCCTTCTTTCTTTGACGTATTTTATTGTTACGGCTGATAATTCAACCCTGTCTGCACAGAGCGTTGATGAATATACACATGTAGTTGCTGAAATTATCGCAAGCCTGAATTGCAGTCATGAAGATCCTGAGAAAGTTCATGAGCTTGGTGTTAAAATTTATGACCTTTTGAATGAACGATATTCACGGAGCGATATCATAAATATTATGATGGGCAGTAAAGAATCAGAAGAATTTTATAGGCAAAAAAATGCTGAAGCCCGGTGGAGTAATTATCTTTTTGTAGGGCAAATTGCCCTTGCAGCGGGTGTGGCGATAGGTTTGTTTTATTTGGTATACCAGCTTGGTAATATGCTCAAATGGAATGGCTTTTTTCCTTCTCAAGAAACTCAGGGCAATGTAAAAAAATCTGGTGGTGCAGCATTATCACACCATGAAAATCTTAATAATACTCAGCAAAATTCTGCAGAATCAACACAAGTTTCATCAAGTTTAAATCAAGAAAGTTTATCTGTTCAAGGGCAATCTAAGAGCGGTCAACCATGGACGATTCTTCGCGGAGAATATTTGCTTAATACCAGATTGCAAAACGAACTAGAGCAGCAAATTGAGCATGCAATAAATATTGGGTTTGAATTGCCAACCATTCAGTTGAATGCTCATGATCATTCTGTAAATGCGACCCCGGTCGATAATCGAAGTTTGCTTGAATTAATAACAGAACAAATTGAGTATGCACAAGGTATTGGAATTGATGTTACAACTACCCAATAAGTGTTGACGTGAGTTTGTTTAAGAATTGCAGATTTTATAACGATTTTATAGGGTATAATTTCTGGATACGAGCAGTATCAACCTCGCCTGGATGAATTTCAAAAAAGTAGAAAAGTTGCCAATGCTGAGTTTTTTCTGCCTGTTGATTATCAACTTTATCCCACGGTGGATAGACTCGCATTGCTCGCTTTCCGCCTATGCAATCTTTTGATATAACGCCTTTTTGGTACAACACGATTTTTGGAAAAACAAATTGACCGAAGTGGTCAGTATTGCGAACACTAACAACAAATAAATCAACAGGGTCTGCTATGTCGTAAGGTTGAATTGGTCCATTACCAATTCGCTTCCATAACGTAACAAATTGACCAATCTTTGTTGGTGTAATTTTGCCTACGCGAAATTTAACGCTGGAGTTATTTATTTTCAGATTACACGCGCCATACTCTTTACTTTCTATTTCTTGGTCTATTAATGTACAAGTCAGCCCGCTTGGTTCATATACAAGTGCTTGGGCTGCAAGTAGGTCGGGATGAATGTTGCTTAAGAGCGTGTTGTTTTGTGAGCACATAAGAAAATCTAATTTTATTCAAAAATTTATGTAAAACGATACACTTTCATTATACAGTATTGATGCGCATGAAATAGAATTTTTAACGCAACAAAAGAAATTAATCAGGTTGGGAATGTTACGCTGTGAGGATAGTATGATTACACCGGAAATTATTGAAGAAGTAGTAAGGCGTTTAGTACGTACCTATGATCCGCTAGAGATATATCTTTTTGGTTCTTATGCCCGTGGAGATCAACGCGAAGATAGTGACCTTGATCTTCTTGTAGTCGTTGAGAGCTCCGAAGAGAGAAGTCATGCAAGAGTAAGAGCTGGTTATGCAGCGTTACGAGGTTTGGGGATATACAAAGACTTAGCAGTATATACCAAAGATGAATTTGCAGAACGCATTAATGAGATTGCAACGCTTCCCTATTATGTAAACAAAGAAGGAAAGTGCTTATATGCCAGGGCATAGAGATTGGATTATAAAAGCACGAGGTGATTTAAGGGCAGCGCAGAAGCTAGTTGCCGGTGATGAAGAGAATGATAATGAAATATTGGGTATAGTAGCTTATCATGCTCATCAGTGTGCAGAGAAAGCATTAAAAGCGTTTTTGGTGTATCAACATCAAAAAATTCCAAAAACTCATGACTTAGAAGGACTCTTAGAAGAGTGCAAAAAGTATGATCAGCATTTAATGGTACTTGAAAAATATATCGATTATCTAAGTCCTTACGAGATGCGTACTCGTTATCCTGATGATCAATTTTCTATCGATCAAAGCGAGGCTCTTGATGCGATAACTGCAGCGGGAAAGGTTTTAAATATTTTGATGAAGCTCGTTCGTATTCCTTCTTGATAAGCAAGACTTGATTTAAAATATGAAATAGAATTTTTAACGCAACAAAAGAAATTAATCAGGTTGGGAATGTTAGACATATACGTAGATGCCGATGCGTGTCCGGTAAAAGAAGAAATTTTTCGAGTGGCCACGCGCCACAACATACAGGTCTACTTGGTAAGCAACAGTCGCTTGAATATGCCGGTTGATATAAACGTTCATAAAATAGTGGTTGGCTCTGACGCCGATGCTGCAGATGATTGGATTGTGGAACATGCTGGAGCGGGGGATATTGTAATCACCATAGACATATTGCTTGCTGAGCGCTGCCTGAAAAATGGAGCAAGTGCAATAAGTTCAACAGGCAGAGTTTTTAATGATGATAATATTGGTGTAGCAAAAGCGATACGCGAGTTACGTGCTCATTTGCGTGAAACGGGTGAAGGTCCGAGTTATAACGCTACTTTTTCCCCAAAAGATCGATCTCGTTTTTTACAAGTATTTGAAGAAATGATTCAGCGTATAAAAAGAAAAAAATAAATTGGAAGCGAAAGCTGTCCGTCTACGCTTATCCACGCCTTCCGGCTTGGCAAGCTATGACGAGACATCGCGCCATAGCCCAAAGGGCGACGGCGGATGGCTGGGAAGATAGGATTCGAACCTATGTAACTGGATCCAGAATCCAGGGTCCTGCCGCTAGACGACTTCCCATTACATGCATTAATTTGATACCGTTATTTATAGCAAAAACCATATTTTTTGCAAGATCAAAAGAACGTACAGGAGGGTTTATTGTGGCATTTTTTCATTCTTTCGGAATGATTTTAGAAAGTTTTTTATACAAACTTTTGGGTTTAATTTGTCTAATTACAGGGATATTCGGGCTCTTTTTTCCCATCATTCCCGGAGTTGCTTTGATTGTTATAGGTCTTGGGTTATTGGGGTGCAAACCTGCTGTACGTTGGGGGAAGAAGAGTTGGCTCTGGGTGAAGCGATATTTTAAAAATAAAAAGCATCATTAATGAGGATTGGTACCCCATACTTTTGGGATGTTTATTTTTTATGGTACTGTTGAGCCAATCTTGATATTATTTGGGAAAAATTATCTTTATTTGTTGCTTGAAAGAAATTAACCCATGAAAGCATATTTGGATATTGTACGCCACATTCTTGAGCATGGCGTACTCAAAAAAAACAGAACGGCAACCGATGCGATTGCCGTGGTTGGGCGGATGTTTGAACATGACATGGCCGATGGTTTTCCGCTTTTGACGACCAAAAAAGTCCCCTTCAGGCTTGTTGCTTCTGAGCTTGAATTTTTTATTAAAGGGATTACGAACAAAAGATGGTTACAAGAGCAGAATAATCATATTTGGGATGAGTGGGCGTATCCCAAAAAAGCACCTTATGGCCACAGCGAACAGGCTAAAAAACAGATGCTTGAAGAGCAAGATTTGGGCGCAATCTATGGTTTTCAGTGGCGGCACTTTGGGGCCCAGTATAGTTCTTTTGATGCCGATTACACCAATCAAGGTTGTGATCAGCTGAAAGCACTTGTGCAGACGCTCAAAACTAATCCGCTTGATCGTCGAATGATTGTTTCAGCGTGGAATCCAATGGACTTATCTGAGATGGCGTTGCCTCCATGCCATTATGCTTTTCAGGTAACGGTTAGCAATGGTTATCTCAATTTATTATGGAACCAGCGCTCCGTTGATGTCATGCTTGGCTTGCCATTTAATATTGCAAGCTACGCCTTGCTCCTTCACCTGCTTGCAAAAGAAGTGGGCTTGAAAGAAGGTAAATTGATTGGCTTTTTGGCTGATGTGCATATTTATGTCAATCATATCGATGGTGCACGCCTGCAGCTTGAACGCAATCCATTACTTTATCCGCTTCCTCAAATTATTACTGAACCATTTTCTTCTATTTTTGATTGGTCGTATCAAAATTCACAAGTCATAAACTACGTAAGTCATCCAACTATTAAATTTGAGATTGCGGTATGATTAAGATTATTGCGGCAATGACCAAGCAGGGAGTGATTGGTAAGGGGAATGCGTTGCCCTGGAATATTCCCGATGAACTAAAAAATTTTAGAAAATTAACGCAAGGGCACCCAATCATCATGGGAAGCCGTACCTTCGAATCAATTGGCAGGCCTCTGCCTAACCGGCACAATATTGTTTTGGGTCAACCTGGTCTGAAAATTGAAAATGTGGATGTGTGCCACTCAGTTGATGATGCATTGCGGATTGCACAAGCGGATACCAAAGATATTTTTATTATCGGCGGTGCGTACACCTATGCGCAATTCTTACCTATCGCCGATTATTTATACTTGAGTTACATCAAGCACAATTATGAAGGCGATGTATTTTTTCCAGCGGTCAATTGGTCCGATTGGGAAGTCGCTGAGCACACCGATTATCCAGAATTTGAATTTTTTGTTTATAAAAGGATTAGGTAAATTAAAGATAGTTTCTGCCAGTCTTATGGATAGTCTTAGCAGTTGATTTAATCACAATCGTCTGCTTTTTCTATCACGTTGAATTTTCTTATATTTGTTACACGATTATTTTCCAAGTTTTCAGCAGTTAATTCTTGAAATGAAACGGCTCCGTCTTGAAGAATAAAAAGTATGGTTGAATTGTCAGCAAATGCTGCGTATTTAATTCTTTTTT
This sequence comes from Candidatus Dependentiae bacterium, assembly GCA_018266175.1. NCBI lineage: Bacteria > Candidatus Babelota bacterium. The sequence goes on along the minus strand of JAFEAY010000010.1, from coordinate 80,931 downwards.
CCTGCTTGAACCAAGATGATTGATTGGTGATCAAATCGATTACGATAAACCAGTATTCATGACAACCTGGTGAATTGTATTCTGCTGCTATCACGAGCTTGGTTTGATCTGGGGAAAAATTAATTAAGCTTATATCTTCGCTCAATTTATAATTATGAGTAGTTGTTGAGTTTCTACATCAACAACATGAATGTATGGGACGCCATATGAGCATTTTTCACACGCAATCGCTATTTTTTTTCCATCAGGTGTCATTGTATTGGCCTGTGTGGAATGGATGTAAAAACGGATGTTCTCTCGCTTAAATTCCACTGTTTTTGTTGAGCCATCTGGTAAAAGTGTTGAAAGAAAAAGGCCCCAGCTAAAACGACATGCATTATCAGATGTTTTCAGACATGTAAAAATAGGTTCAGAATCGATGTTTTTACAGACGAAAGATCCTTTTGGATAAGTCAAAAAACCATGGTCAGTAAGAGCGATGGGCTCTTGAGGAATAATTTCAGATTCTGAAATGTGGTAGCGTTGAATTTTATTCCTCTTCAGCGCGCAGAGCGTCGTGCTATCAGATGAAAAAAATAATTGTCCCCGGGTTTTAAATGTGTTCAAAAGTTGACCAGTGTGAGCATTCCAAAGCTTCGTAGCTCGGTCATCTTGATTTGTATTTACCAAAAATTTGCCATCAGGGGAAAGTACGCATTCATTAATGCCCTCCCCAATATTGAATTCAGGATATTGTGCATGCAGTGATAAGGTGGTGATGCAGAGTGCTGTAAATGTAATAAATTGAAATAGTTTCATAGAATTTTCTTCTCCCTCTTTTTTCTAAAATCTACTCTTGAACAGATATTACTAAAGATAGGGGTGAAATCAAGAGCGTTTACTTATTGTTGCGGCTTCTTGCTGCAGTAGAGCGACGAGCCCAGATGGTACTGCAAATCAACATTTCTCGATTTACAGTACGAGATTTGTCTATAAAGCAGCTGTCTTGTGCAAACTTTTTTTTCATCTCTTCGCTCAAAAGTGAAGTATCAAAAATGAAATGCGATTTCAAGATCGTTTCCATGATGAGCTCAGCAGCGTTCCAATCGACTTTTTCTATGCCATCTTTAAAGAGCGCTTCAAATGGTTTAAAGTAAGGCTCACTTGTTACCACATTGGGAAACGCTTTTAGAAATTGCATTTCAACCGGTGTGTACGCTTGGCGCGAAATAGGCTCCCATACGCTGCTCATGGCTTGTGCAAAATCAGGTGCGAGCAGGTTTGTTTGCTTCCATTCTAAAATAACTTGATCACCTAATTTATCGTGTGCGATCAAGAGGCTGTTTGGGGCTTCAGATTTTTGACGTGATTCATGATTATTCACGGTTTTTATTCTTTCAAGATTGAGTTCAGTCTTTTTATTGATACAGGTATTAATTGTTATCATGCCGATACAAAAGCATGACAAAAGCATTATGCGATAAGCATAAAACATGTGTGTACCTTTTTTTCAAAAAGTTAAAAAAATAATGTGCCCAACGGTACGGGCGTTTGAGTGAAGTAATGAGGAAAGTACTGGAGCGTCCATGGGCTTTATCCATGGTGTCAGTAACTTAAGAGATAAATGAAGCTTTCATAGGGTCCCCGGGTTCGGTTAATGGGACTAAAATATAACTTTACATTGCTAGAATAGCGTAAAAGTGCATTAAAGACAATCTTTGGGGTTGGGTAGAGAAAACTGAGTATGTTTGATTTTCAACCAAGTTATGGTTAAAACTGGTTTGTAAAACAACCATGATTTGGTTGAAAATCGGATTTGCAGTCAAAATTTTGGCTTATAATCTTTACCAAGTGTTAAGTCATTTAGCGTTTAGTATGACTATGTGTTAAGTCTGTGAGCGTTTAGTCAATTACCTGCGACGTAAGTAGCCAGCAGCAAGCGATGATGGATCAATTGTGAGATTAAAAAATCTGCCCAGTCCGTAAACGAGTGAGAAAAAAATTATTGGGCATGAGATTAAGACAAGTATAAAAAAAAGAATGGTACGTGTAATAAACCAGATCACAAATACTCCAATCAAGATTCTTTGGTGAAAAATAATAACAGCTGCGTTTTCTTGGGCTCGACATGATTGTTACTGCTGATTGTTCGAGCTTTGCGCAATGAAACAACAACCTGTGTAGCTTTGCGGGAGCAAACCAAAAGGCCTTCTCGACTAGTCGATAAATTTTTAACAGACCAACCGGCCTTGCGCATTTCGTGAAGATAAAAAGAAACAATTTTTTTTTGTGAAAGATCCCCCTCGTAAATTAAGCAAGCCCCTTTTGTTTCAGATTTTTTAACAGGAGAGGCCTGGAGTGTGAAATTTACAGGGATTGGGAAATCAAGCGTTGCTGTGAGTGGGACTATTTTTTTAGTGAATGCTTCATAAGAAAAGCGCTTGATCGAATCAAACTCTGGGGTGTCACTATCTAAATCATCAAAAGAACGAGGATGATTGAGCACCGGGACATTTTGAGGGTCTGAAGAAGCCTTGCTTGTGCTGGCGATATCAAGATCTCCTTGGTGATAAGATCTTTTCTTTCCACACGAAACTAAAAGTACCATAGCTACTAAAGTAACTATGGTACAAATAATTTTTTCGATACGTCGAAACATAGCGAGTGAATTACTCTCTATCAAGAGCAGCTTTTTGCTCTTTGGTGAGAATTTTTTCATCGATACGAGCTGCTTTACCAAGGCGATCACGAAGATAGCTGAGTTTTGCTCGACGAACATCACCACGTTTTACAACGCGAAGCGCACTGATTTTTATAGAATAGAAAGGGAAAATACGTTCAACTCCGATGCCGTTTGCGCCCATGCGGCGAACAGTGAATGTTGATGAGATGCCGTTTTTGTGCATACAAATAACATCGCCTTCAAAAAGCTGAATACGTTCTTTGTCTCCTTCAGAGACTAACTGAGATACTTCAACGGTATCGCCAACACGAAAACTAGGAAGTTTTCGTTCAGTTCCAAGATCCAAAATAGTTTCGCGTGTTAAACAATTTGCTTTCATTGCGTCCTCAAAATTTTACCAAAGGTCATATGATTTTCTGAAAAATCGTGTTTATCCAAGTATATAAGCTTTTTTCTCTTTGATCAACACCAAATTCCGTTAACTTACAGGGGCTTTCTTGCTTGAACCAAGACGGGGCGAAAGTCCAAGCCACCGGTCAAGGATTATGGATACTGCGGATCGTACCGATAAGTGGTTGTAATCGGTTAGCCCTTCAATTGGAGCAAGTACAAAATCACTTTTTTGAACAAGTTCATCACTGAGTCCTTGTCCTGTTCCAAACAAGAAAAGAACAGGTTTTTCTTGTGACCAGACAATTTTCTGGCTGAAATAATCGATGTGTTGTTTGTGTTCAACATTTCGAGCCGATGTGCACACAATCAGTGGTTCTTGCCCTTCTTCTCGGACAATCAGATCAATCATTTCCTGGTACGACAAAACGGGTCTTATACTTGAAATAGCCTGATGCCTGTTTTCATTGTATTTTGCACCGTCAGCAGAAAGCCAAAATTCCATAAATGTGGCAACAATTTTTTGTTGATCAAGTAATGGACTGACGATGAAGAAGTTTTTAATGCCGTACGATGCACAAGCGCGTGCGATGTCATGGATATCAATTGAAGGAATTGAAGTTTGTCCAACAGTTCCACCTTTAATGATTACCTGGGTATGCATTACTGCAACATAGTGCACAGGAATGAATTTTTTGGCAAGCGCAATGCTTGGAGGGTTTGGTTGGGCACGCACAAACCAATCAAAGCGATTGTGTACCGTTCGCTTGGCCGCAGCATCTTTTCGCCACGCGTCGATTGCTGCATGATTCCCTGATCGTAGGACATCAGGAATTTTCATGCCATTCCATTCCGCCGGTAATCCGTAGTGTGGGTGATCAAGAAATGCGCTTTCAAACGATTCTTGTTCAACCGATTCTTGGTTGCCAATAACACCAGGTAACAGCCTTAAAAGTCCTTCAAGAAATACTTGAGCAGGCAAGTCGCCACCCATCAAAACATAATCACCAATTGAGATGAGCGCATCGGCGTAGTGTCGCTCAACACGTTCATCGATTCCCTCGTAGCGGCCACAGACCAAGATAAGGTGATTTACGCTCATACCCTTCGATACATCCGTCTTCGCTAAAGCTTCGACGGGATACCCAGAGAGAGCGGGCTGATTAGATTGTGCAAAAAACTGCGCAGCATATTGTCGCAAAATTGGCTGTGTCAAAACAGTGCCATGAGGTGAGAAGAAAACTTTAAAGCCTTGTCCCCATCGTTGCTCAGCAAGTTCAATTGCTTTTTGAACAACCACAGGCTTCAAGATCATTCCAGCTCCAGGCCCACAAGTTGGCTCATCAATCCGTTCTTTTGGCTCGCATAGATCTGAAAATCTAATGAAATCAAATGAAACAAGCCCTTGTTGTACGGCCTTACCAATAATACTGAGTGCATTGATTGATTGGTGAAATTCGGGAAAGACAGAAATAATCGAAATTTTCATGGCAAAGCTATTTGGGTTAAAGTGCAAAAAGGCTGGCGGTAAAGCCAGCCTCCAGACCACTCATTTTACTGAGAAAGACTATTCTAAAATTTCAAGTACAACGCGTTTGTGTTCTTTAGACGCAGCTGCATGAACAAGTGTACGAATTGATCGAGCTGTTCTGCCTTCTTTTCCAATTACTTTTCCAAGATCTTCTGGGGCAACGCGCAGTTCAATAATAGTTGCCTGTTCGCCACTAATTTCTGAAACAGCTACGTTTTCCGGCTTATCAACAAGCTTCTTTACAATATGTTCAACTAATTCTTTTAGCATGCTTACTCTCCCAAGCAATAATCATCTCGTCAATTTTTGTGCATAAACGTTGAATCGAAAAATGAGAAATAAAGTATCTCTTACAGCTTATGTGCTGCGTTTAATAAGCTTAAGAACTGCTGGTGTGCAAACAGCACCCTGGGCAACCCATGCTTCGAGCTTGTCAGTGTGAAATTGTACAAGCTCATGCTTAATAGGGTCATAGGTTCCTAGATTTTCAAGGAACGCACCATCCCGTTTGCGACGTGCATCAACTGCAACAATACGCCAGTAGGGGCGGTTTGTTTTACCAATACGACTTAGACGAATCTTAACTGCCATTGAGAATATCCTTTCAAAAACTACAAAAAACTGCGTCAATCGCGATTAATTCGATTTTCAGAGTAAGTCTGTTCGTCTTAAAACTACGTTTACTTAAAAAACCGTTTAAATTTACCAGGTTTCTTAAACATTTTAACAAATTGCTTACTTTGTTCAAATCTTTGTAACAACTGATTTATATCTTGCACAGTTGTACCAGACCCGGAAGCTACACGCTTCTTCCTGGACCCATCAAGCAGGTGAGGAAACATACGTTCTTTTGAGGTCATAGAACTAATAATAGCATTAAATCTTTTAATGTCATGCTGACCTCGCTCTAAATCTTCAGATGATAGGGTGTTCATACCTGGCAGGTACCGAACAATCTTTTGTAAAGACCCTAATTTATCAATGAGGGTGAGTTGGCTTGCAAAGTCTTGCAGGCTAAAGTTCCCATCAATCATTTTCTTGGTTATTTCTTCTTGCTCATCCTGACTGATATTTTCATGAGCTTTTTCAATAAGTGTCATAATATCACCCATCCCAAGGATGCGTGAGGTCATACGTTCAGGAATAAAGCTTTCAAGGTCTTCAGGTTTTTCGCCTGCTCCAACAAAAGAGATAGGCTTTTTAAGAGCAAATTTAAAGGCGAATGCCGCGCCGCCACGGGTATCACTGTCCATTTTAGTTAAAATAGCAGAATTAAACCCAACCGCCTGCTCAAAGGCCTGAGCCACACGGAGGGATTCTTGTCCCGTCATTGAGTCTAAGACTAAAAATTTATATTTAGGAGCTATTTTCGTATTAATTTGTACAAGCTCTTGCATCATTTGGTCATCGATATGAAGTCTGCCTGCAGTATCCAAAAGCAAGTGTTCATAGTGCTGAGCTTTAAAATGCTGTGCAATTTCAACTGCTGCTGCAACAGGGTCTGTGCTCTGAGCCCGATAAAAATCAACACCAACTTGTTTTGCAAGAATGCTGAGCTGCTCAACCGCTGCTGGTCGATAAAAGTCGACAGAGGCAACTAAAATACGGCGTGTTTTGCCACGAATTTTAGCTTGTTGGAGTATCCAATGAGCAAGTTTTGCAATCGTTGTTGTTTTACCAGACCCTTGTAGCCCCATAACTAAAACGACCGATGGAATTGGTAGATTTACTTGAGCAAGGACATTTTTCCCGCCCAAAAAATCGAGCAATTTTTCATGAACAATTTTAATAAGATGTTGACCGGGATTCAAGGAAGATTGAATTTTTTGTCCAAGCACATCGTTTTTGATCTGTTCAAGAAAGGCGGTAGTAATTTCAAGTGGCACGTCAGCTTCAAGGAGTGCTTCGCGAACTTGATCTAAAGCCTGCTGAATATTCTCTTCAGAAAGGCGACCACGATCTTTGAGCCAGCCAAGAACGCCGGAAAACTTTTTAGACAAAAAATCAAACATACAGATACCTATAATTTTTATTGATAGAGTGCATCGTGAAACTTGTATCAATTGTTAGACTCTAGCATAAAATAAGCGATAGGACAAATTAAAAAGCCAGCGTGATATCGATAATATTGAGAAAAAATAAAGTAAAAAAAGTGAAGAATTATGGTGCCGAGAGCCGGAGTTGAACCGGCGACACAAAGATTTTCAGTCTTCTGCTCTACCACCTGAGCTACCTCGGCACAAATTCAAAGAGATGATCTATGTGCAGTATCGTACCTGTTCATCGACATAATGTCAACCCAAAAATTGTTAATATAATTCAAGTGGTGTGAATTATATGACAACTCATGGAAGGTTGTGCTATCCTACTCCTTACATCTGGGGATTGTAAACAACTGATGCAGAGATCTTATTGGATTTGTTGTAGGATTTTTTATGTATCATTGGCTTTTATCATTTACGCATATTGAGCAATTTAAACCATTTAAAGAGATGGTTAAATCATTGGGAGTGGTGTTTGGGGATATTGGAACGAGTCCCATTTACACACTTTCGGTCGCATTCCTTTTAATTATGCCTTCGGTAGAAAATGTTATCGGAGTTCTTTCGCTGATAATTTGGACATTGGTGGTTTTGGTTGGCGTTGAATACGCATGGCTTGCCATGAGTCTGGGTAAAAAGGGCGAGGGTGGAACGATTGTTTTAAAAGAAATTTTAGTTCCTTTGCTTAAATCACAAAGACAGGTGATGGTTGCTACCTTCTTATCATTTATAGGAATTTCTCTTTTAATGGGAGACGGTATGCTGACTCCAGCAATGAGCATTTTGAGTGCCGTTGAAGGAATTCTGCTGATCCCGGGTTTGCCCCCAATAAATCATTATATTTTGATAGGCTTTGCAAGCCTGATTGCTATCATGTTGTTCACGCTTCAAAAACGTGGTGTTGAGCGTGTTGCAACAGCCTTTGGCCCAATTATGGTCGTTTGGTTTGTAGTGCTTGCGATATCAGGGTTCATAGGTATTTTTCAGGCGCCTTTCGTTTTGAAAGCAATTAACCCTTGGTTTGCTCTTAATTTTATATATCGCAATGGATTTACCGGATTTTTTGTTCTCTCAGAAGTTATTTTATGCGCAACAGGTGGCGAAGCGCTTTATGCAGACATGGGTCATTTGGGACGAAAGCCAATTCTACATGGATGGTATTTTGTCTTCTGCGTGCTTGTTTTGACCTACTTAGGGCAGGGTGCATTTTTAATTTTATATCCTGCAACAAAGTATGTTTTATATGAAATGATCTTGCATCAGTGGGGTTTGTTGTACATACCATTCCTGATTTTAAGCTTATTGGCGTCAGTTATTGGTTCGCAAGCTATGATTAGCGGCATTTTTTCTATTGTCTATCAAGGCATTATGACCAACATGCTTCCTATGTTTCACGTTGAATACACCTCCAGCAAGCTGCGTTCGCAGATTTATGTTGGATTTGTAAACTGGTTTTTGCTTATCAGTGTGCTGATGATTATTTTTCATTTTCAAGAGTCGCATAGTTTAGCCAGCGCTTATGGCTTTGCAGTAACAGGAACTATGACGCTTACCGCGGTTATGATGACTTGGATTTTTTATCTCAGGCGTTGCTATGCAAAAATGGCGATTGCAATTGGTGTTATGTTGGTTGCGTTTCTCTTCTTGGTTTCAGGAAGTTGTAAGCTGCAGTCTGGTGCTTGCTGGTCTATAGCCATAGCGCTTATTCCGCTCAGTACGCTCATTATTTATACTTTTGGTCAAAAGCGTTTGATTAAGGCAATTCATCCAATGTCCCTCAATGATTTTCTTGAGCAGTATGTTCCTGTGTACAATCTGACAAATAAAATAAAAGGCACGGCGCTTTTCTTTGTGCGTGACATCGATAATGTCCAGCCCTACATTACTCAGACGATCTTTAAAAATAATATTATTTATGAAGATAACATCATGATCTCTGTGGTTACACGGGATGATCCATTTGGTGTTATTGGCTTTTTTAAAGGCAACCTTGCAGATGGACTGCGCATTTTCGAGATTCATATGGGATATATGGAAGTGCTTGATATTGATAAAATCTTGCACAATGCCGGCATAGAAGCCAAAGTAATTTTTTATGGCTTGGAAGAAATTGTGACACGCAATATCTTCTGGAAGGTTTTTGCGAGCATTAAAAAGCTTGTTCCATCATTTGTTCAATTTTACAAATTGCCACCCGATAAGCTGCATGGCGTTGTGACCATGGTTCAGATGTAGCTTGCAAAGCTGGAAGCCAAGGGTTGTGTTTGTAAAAATATTCAAAGCGATACATGTTGACATTTGTCTCAAATACGTTTACATTTTAGTCGTTCTTTTCAATTAATGCGGGAATAGCTCAGTGGTAGAGCATTGCCTTGCCAAGGCAAGGGTCGCGGGTTCGAATCCCGTTTCCCGCTCCATCCGCCGTCGCCTTTCAGGCTATGGCGGGATGCCACGCCGAAGTTAATTCAAATGTCACAGCTTTTTAGCGATGGCAGTTAACGTAGGCGGGCAAACTTCGTTTATCCATGCCTTCAGGCTTGGAAAGCTATAGCTAGCAAAACGGTCGACCCAAAAATGTAGGCTGTTTGTCATAGCGCTTATCAGCGAAGAGGGAAGCGTCCCATCCTTAAAATTACAGACTTTTAAAGGTTAAAATTACAATCCGATTGCACAGGAAGTAATTTTCTGTTAGATTTTTGCTGAAAGCATAAGCTTCAGTGAATTCGGCAATTTTCCATATCGAGCGTGGTGTATGGGGTGGGTGACACGGCGTTTCCTTAAAATTTCGGAGTTTTAGAGCTATTATTTCTCAATATTTGTCATGTATTCTCGGCTTTCCATTGAAAGGTTTTCTTACATGAAATCAATGCTGCATGAAGCATCATCCGTCGCAAAAGCAATCGAAAAAGCGTGGGTAGAGTCGGGTAAACCTGAAGAGTTTACAATTAATATTTTAGAACTGGGAGCAAAAAACTTTTTTGGTTTTACCAAACGCCCAGCTATTGTATCAATTTCCTATGATCCCAAAAAGCTGAATGAGCGGCAAGAGCGTGAGCAGCGTAAGGTTGCTCAACAAAAACGAAACGAACGTTCAGACGATCGCAGGCAAAATCGTCAGTATCCTGATTCAAATGCTACCGCCTCCAAAGATTCTAGGTCGCAAGCTAAAAATCAGCGTTCGGCACAACAGCCAGCACGAGTTGTTCAAAGAGATGGCGAAAGAGGTGCAAATCAGCTTGCTCAGCGTCAAGAACGCGCGCACGTTGATGCTATCAATGCTCGTCATGATCGAGGAACAGTGCAGGGCGATTTTTGGACACAAGAACTTGTTGATCAGATCACACCCTGGTTGAATGAGCTTTGCACGTTGATGGAAGTTTCAACTAATTTTGCAACAAAAATTGATAAGAAAATTCTTTACATCGGCTTTCAAGAGCGTGTATTTAAGCTTGAAGATGAGCGTGCTATCAGCATGAGTCTTGCTTACTTGCTTATGCAGTTCTTAAAAAAGACGCACAAAAAGAAATTTCACAACTATCACATTGTTATTTCGTTCAAAGGTCTTGGGGCACATGATAAGCGTTCATCCGACACTTCAGAGTGATGAACACGATGTCATTGTAGCGCAATGCAGTCCGCAAGGAAATGGTGCAATTGCCCTACTCAGACTCTCTGGTGATCATGCACTCGCTGTTGCTGCTCAAATAGCTCAGCTTTCATCTGGTCAATCATTGAATAATGTTTCAAGTCATACTATTCATCATGGGCATGTTGTTGATCCTCAGGATACTGCATGTCCCATTGATGAAGTCTTGTTTTTTGTGATGCACGCACCAAGAACATTCACTGGGCAACATACCGTTGAAATAAGTTGCCACAATAACCAATTTATTATTCAACAAATTATTGATGTTGCTATCAAAGCAGGCGCTCGCCATGCGCAACGAGGTGAATTTACCAAGCGAGCATTTCTCAATGGTAAGCTTGATCTTGTTCAGGCTGAGGCTATTAACGATGTCATTCATGCTCAAACTGAGCTTGCGTTACGCAAGTCGATGGCGCAACTTCAGGGCAGTTTGTCTTCATTTTTACAAGGCATTCAAACTGAATTTGTTGCAGTACTTGGACTTGTTGAAGCCAGCTTTGAGTTTCTTGACGAAGAGCAGCGAGACTTTGATTTCGATCAGCTTATTATAGAAAAACTTATTCAGTTGCGTAGTGATGTGCGCAGTGCGCAAGAAAATTTTAATCAGCAGCAGCAAATAAAGCAGGGGATACGTGTAGCCCTTGTTGGAAGTGTTAACGTTGGTAAATCAACACTTTTTAATGCGTTGATACGCAAGGACCGAGCAATTGTTTCTGATATTGCAGGGACAACGCGCGATAGCATTGAAACAACAATTTATCGCCAAGGAAACTTTGTATTGTTCATTGATACTGCCGGACTACGATCAACCAGCGATGTCATCGAGAAGCAGGGTATTGAGCGTTCTTGGCACGAAGCACGTTCGGCAGACGTTGTCTTGCTCGTGATTGATGCAGCCGACCAGCATCTTGATGCTCAGTATCATGAGGTACTTCAGGAATATGCTGACAAGGTAATTATTGTTGTGAACAAAGTTGATGCTCAGCCTGTTAATTTTGCTTTAAAACAAATTCTGGATTCTCAAAGTCATAAAACGGTATATACTTCGGCTAAGGAGCGCTTAGGAATCGAAGCGCTTGAAGTGATGATAGAAGAGAAAATTCAATATATCTTTGCACAATGCTCGTCCCCCTATCTTCTAAACCATCGACAATGTCAGCTCCTTGCTCAAATCGAAGCAAGATTGGATTTTATTGTTAATGGCTTTGCTGATGGAGTACACTACGAATTGGTAGCGTATCAACTCAAAGAGATTCTTGAAAAAACAGCAGAACTCACCGGTCGCAATGTAACCGAGGCGATGCTTGATCATGTCTTTAGCTCTTTTTGTGTTGGTAAGTGAAGGAACCGTATCATAAAGGGGGAAGTTGGGGAGCAGGGCAGTGAAAACAGTCTGGAATACTATGCCTTATTGGTTACGTCTTATCTGCTGGAACATGGTGCTATGCATCGTTACTCTTTCATCTGCACATGCGGTTGTACAACCACCCCTTTCATGCAACTTTTCAAAAACATTTTCAAAATTTTTTAATGACCCTCTTCCTCAAACAGCTGGCCAAGGCGCCGATGTTAAAATTTGGGAGCGCACTGATACCGGACCATTTAATGAGCTTATTCTGTCATGGAATGCCTATCGGCCCAAGCGTGGTAAAATGACCATATGGGTGAGTGTTAAGCATAGCGATTGGTCGCGTTGGCATCGTCTTGCTCAGTGGTCGCCCGATCATCAACAAACATTTGTTAATAAGTTAGATCGATTTGTTCATACCAAGCATGTACTTGTTGAAATGCAGCGCAATGTTCTTGCGCGTGGCTTTCGTGTTAAAGTAACGTTTGAAGGTGGTGCAGACCATCACAGTCTCAAGGCGCTTTTTGCCTGTGCATCGAACATGAAGTTGTTTAATCTTGCACGGCCTTCTGTGAATAATCCAACTGTTTTGGTCAGCGGTGTTCCTAAGCAATCGCAAATGGTGCTCAAGCACCCACGTTTTGCAGATCTTTGTTCCCCTACCGCAACCAGCTTAATTGTTAATTACTTCATGAAAAAAGAGCCCGGCGCTCAAGTAAATACCAATCTTCACGATTATGTCATTGACTTTGCCGATAAAGTTTTGGACAAGGGATATCTGGATATTTATGGTAACTGGCTGCTCAACGTTGCGCATGCGTATCATGCAAGCAAGGGGAATGTTTTTTTCCGTGTCGAGCGCCTGAACAGTTTTAACGATTTGTATCAATATCTTCAGCGTAAAGTTCCCGTTGCAGTCAGTGTACGGAGTTTGCGTGGTGGTGCAACGCCCTATCGTAATGGCCATTTCATGGTTGTTGTTGGATGGAACAGAGCAACGCGGTCGGTGATTTGCATCGATCCTGCATTTCCTCGTACCATGAACACACTCAAGTCCTACAAAATTTGGGACTTTCTTAAAGCCTGGGCGCGCTCGCGCAACTTGAGCTACATTCCTCTACCAAAGCTCAGCGTTTTGAGTTAATTCAAACTTCGCAGCTTACTCAGAGTTGGTTTTATAACGACAATTTTTTTGATTTATTGAAAGCCTAGGGCTCTCTTGAATACCATGAATTGTGTTTCGATGTTTATAATAAATTATGTAACGGGTGAGGGATTTGTGATGATGCAAAGAATGATCAAATGCTTGGGGCTTAGAGTTGCTCTTCTTGTAGCGATTGCGGGAGCAAGCTGTTTTGTTGCACAGGAAAGTGTTTATGCTGCTGAGAAAAAATCAAAACATCAGCAAAAAAAAGAAAGAAAGAATAGGAATAAGAAAAAGAGAAATAAAGGCACTAAGAATACTAACAAATCTGCAGCTGAAGCAGCAAAAGTAACTCAACCAAGCGTATTACAAACAACAATCGCTGATTTAGAAACAAAGCTCACTGAACTGAAGTCAAAGCTTGGATCACTTGCAGGACAGCTAACGCATCTCAAGACTGAGTTGGGCAAGCAGCCATAATTTCTCCATACATTTTCACGCACTTGAATTGAGTTAATTTTGCGGCATAATAGTTGAACATCAGTTTATTGCTGTGATGTTCAGGAGATATTTATGAACCAAGAACAATTAACCAATGCAAGTGCGGAACTTTTTCAAAAAGCGGTTTCCTGTGCGCAAGAGCATAGCCATGCTGTCTTGCAGCCGCTTCATCTGCTTGCCGTTGCAACAGACGACCAATTATTTCAATCATGCTTTAAGTCTTTAAAAGTCGATATAAAATCGCTTGATGCGCTGACGCTCAACGAGCTCAATCGGTTGCCCAAGGTAACCGGTGCTCAAGTCGGCATCGACCACAACTTCAGTACATTTTTTAGTGAGTGCCAAGCGCTTGCAAAAGAGCTCGGTGACCAGTACATCAGTATTGACCTTTTGCTGCTGGGCTTATCAAAAACAAAAACGCTTCCATCAAGCATTACCACTTTCTTTTCCCAAAATTTAAATTATCACAATGTTTTACCGTGGGTTCAATCGTTACGAAAGGGGGAAACCGTGAAAGACCAAAACGCTGAAAATAACTACCAAGTTCTAGAAAAATATTGCCAAGATCTCACCGCCCGTGCCAAGCAGGGCAAGCTTGACCCTGTCATTGGCCGTAATGATGAAATCCGTCATGTGCTTCAAATTTTATCACGCCGTACCAAAAATAATCCTGTGCTGGTGGGTGACCCCGGTGTCGGAAAAACAGCAATTGTTGAGGGCATTGCCCAGCGCATTGTTGACAACGATGTGCCAGAAAGTTTGCGCAACCGCCGCATCTTATCGCTGGACATGGGCTCACTCATTGCAGGAACAAAATACCGAGGCGAGTTTGAAGAGCGGCTCAAGGCAATTTTAAATGCCATCGAAAAAGAGCATGAGGCAATAATTTTATTTATTGATGAGCTTCATATGCTTGTAGGTGCTGGTGCAACCGGAGGAGGCATGGATGCCTCCAACTTGCTCAAGCCGGCACTTGCACGTGGAATCTTGCATTGCGTTGGTGCAACAACCGTCATGGAATACAAAAAATATATTGAAAAAGATGCAGCACTTGAGCGTCGCTTCCAAAAAGTTCTGGTTGAAGAGCCAACGCTTGACGATGCAATTTCAATTTTGCGCGGCCTGAAAGAGCGCTACGAGTTGCATCATGGCATTCGCATCAAAGATCAAGCTTTAGTCAAAGCGGTCAAGCTTTCTGCCCGCCTGATCCCCGATCGTTTTTTACCCGACAAAGCAATTGATTTAATTGACGAAGCGGCTTCGCAAGTAAAAATGGCCATCGATTCAAAGCCTGAAACACTCGATAAACTTGAGCGTAAGCTGCGTCAGCTTGAGATCGAAAAAATTGCGCTGGGCAAAGAAAAAGATGATCTTTCAAAAAAACGATTACACGATCTTGAAAAAGAGTTGAGTAATTTTAAAGAAGAAGAGCGTGCACTGCTTGACCAATGGAAGTCTGAGCGTAAGCCGCTTGAATCAATTCAAAAAATTAAAGAACAAATCGAACAAGCAAATATCGACTTTGCCCGAGCCGAGCGTGAAGGTGACTTGAGCAAAGCTTCAATGCTCAAATACGGCAAGCTTGTTGAGCTTGAAAAGAAATTGAACGATGAGCTGGAAAAACTAAAATCGCTCACAACGCATCTGATCAAAGAAGAGGTTGATGAAGATGATATTGCCGCAGTACTTTCGCGCTGGATCAAAGTTCCGGTTGAAAAGCTCAAAGCTGATGAAGGACATAAGCTTTTGAATATGGAGACCGAGCTGCATACGCGTGTGGTTGGGCAAGACGAAGCAATTACCAAAATTGCCAATACCATTCGTGTGCATCGTGCCGGGATTGGTGACCAAAACAAACCGATCGGTTCGTTTCTTTTCTTAGGGCCAACTGGTGTCGGAAAAACCGAAGTGGCAAAAACGCTTGCCGATTATCTGTTTGATGACGAGCATAAAATGATCCGCATCGACATGTCTGAGTACATGGAAAAACATGCCGTTGCACGCCTTGTCGGAGCACCTCCAGGATATGTTGGGTACGAAGAAGGTGGTCAGTTGACCGAACAGGTGCGCAAGCATCCTTACAGTGTTTTACTGTTTGATGAAATTGAAAAAGCGCATCCCGATGTTTTCAACATGTTCTTACAAATTCTTGATGAAGGTCATTTAACCGATTCGCAAGGTCGTACTGTTTCATTCAAAAATTGCATTGTTATTATGACTTCAAACATCGGTAGTTCACTTATTTTGCAGGCAGGAGAGATCACGCCCAAAGTGCGTACTGAAATTGAGAAATTGCTCCTGACAACCTTTAGGCCTGAATTTTTGAATCGTATTGATGAGACCGTTTTCTTTAAATCATTATCGTTGAACGACATCAAAACGATTGTACGCATTCAACTTGATGTGGTACAAAGTCGGGTCAAAGATCAAGGCATTCAGCTGACGTTTTCAGAGGCTGCGCTCGCCTACTTGGCTGAGCAGGGGTATGTACCCGAGTTTGGTGCTCGCCCGCTCAAGCGAGCAGTTCAGCAGCTCGTGGTAAGCCCATTGGCCGTTGAGATGTTAAAAAATCCTGATAAAAAAATGTTTATAATTGATCAACAAAATAATAAAATTGTTATGAGCTAGCGCTTTATTTTTAAAAAGGAAAAATAATGAAGTTGTTGTACTCCATGGTTTTCAACGTAGTGTTACTTGCAGTGTACTCATTTGATGGGCTGCTTTTTGCAAGCCCAAAAAGATTGGAAAACGCTTATAAGTCTTGTGGGTTAAACGGTCAAGCGTATGCAGAAATACTAAGAGGTCGTCTTAAAACTATTGCTCCAAACCATACACAAGATACTATTCAACATTTGATTAAGAGCTTATTGCCATGCATAAACTGTAGCTCTTGCAATCAAATCATTGAGAGTGCAAGGCAAAATTTATTTGATGCATTGAGTAAAAATAGTAAAAAACGTGTCAAACGCTTGAGGTATTTTGTTATTTCATCGGTCTTACAGTCTTGTAAACAGCATGAGTGCGCAAGGAGTTCTTTATCTCAAGCAGGAAATAAACAAAATGTTCGTCTTCATATGCAAGAGGACTACCAAGATTATTTAGAAGAAGAATGGGAAGATGAGCGGGAGTTTTTTGCAACAAAAAAAGATAGAGCACAAAGAAAAAGAGCTTATAAGCAACGAAGAAAAGAACGAAGATTGCTCGAGCAATTAGAGGAGCAAGAGCTTGAGTTTGAAAAAGACCAATCGCGCTTTGATGAGCTTATCCAAGAAATTGATGATCAGCTTGCTGATCATTATGCCCAGGGTCTCTCTTGGTCTGATGATCAGTACGATGCCTATGAATCAGAGGATGATGAGCAAGAAGGTGGATACGAGAGCCAAGAAGATGACGAAGAAGAAAACCAGCCAGAAGAAGATTTTTATGCGATTGCAAAATCTCGTGGCTTTGCAAAATGGAGCAAGCCAAAAAAAGGTAAATGATACAATAATTTTGTGGCTGGAGAGTCTGATCAGGTCACCAGCCACAACCGTGTGTCTTAATCAATCTATCCAATACATTATAATGCTTGAGTTCGCGTTATTTATGATTCAGAAATAAGGAGTATTGCTTTGTGGTGACAGGCAATTCCCCACAACTCAACCTTCTTAATGCCCTGGCCTTGTAGCTCGACTGCATAGTTTTTATTTTTAATCTGCTCGAGTGCGCGGTTAGCGCATTGTTCCATTGTTTCTTTATCATCTTTCTTGTGTTAACCGCTCAAGAAAACGAATACAGCTAGAATCTTGCGTGGCTACCTGGATCTATGTTTTTATAAAATGTTAGTAACAATAAAAACAGGAGACGCTAAAATCATGGCCAAGCTCTATGAGTCTGTTCTCACCACACTCTTTCTTATAACCCTTGCATGCAGCCCCACGCTGACTGCTGCCGATGACCTTCCTACAAAGCTTGCAGATCTGCATGCCTCTTTGACAAGCCTCAAGCACAAGCTGCAAGCGCTTCAAAATGGTCTAATCTCTATTTACGAAAATTTGAATCAAGGCAAAGCTCCTTATTTTGTTGCAAGTAACATTAAAAAGTTTATTAACCTTAAAGTTGATGGTGTTACGGTTACTCTAGCTTCCGATGTTTTTGATGATACAACCGGTGAATTTTCTCAAACTATTACCTATCAGTTAACGCCTGGAACTCAAGCAACGCTTGAATTTAAGCACAATCGAGCTGCCAAGCAAGGCGTCATTACCATTCACTATTCAGGCCCTAACGAATATGCTCGTTGGGAAAAAGTTGCCGACTATGCGCAGATGATTGCAGCACTGATGGATGTAAGTGGCGCGGTTATGAGCATCGACCATAACGGTGTTACCTTTGCTTGGCCATTTCAAGAGAATCAGTGGTACAGCTCCCAGCTTGATGTTCTGGCCAAAATTACTTTATTACTTGCTCAAGCAACGGGAGGTCTTACACAAAAAGTTACGGATTCTGCTGGCAAAGAAAAAATAGTTGCGGGTCCAGTGATGAAAAAAAGCGGTGAAGCTTTTGATGCACTCAAAAAAATCATAAAAGATACAAACTTGGTGGAGCGTTTAAAAGGCTATATTTTGGATAGTTCACTGAATGGTCAACGCCCGAACTTTTTTTTAACAAAAGCCCTTGATGTGATTAAGGCCAGTGATGACGGGAATAATGATTGGCAAAAAGTTTTTGAAATCATCAAGCGATTTTTCCAAAAACCAGAGTACGCAGCACAAGCCGATCTTTTTTATTTTAAAGCCTGTCATACGCCATCACCAATAGACTTTGCCAAAACCCCTGACGAAGTCGTTATCCCTGATTACAAAACGTTAACTGAGCATGAACTCGATGTGTACGATCAAGATGTTACTCAAGATCCGGTAAAAAAAGTTTGCGCGGTGAGCAGTTTTCGCGGAGGGCTGATTCAAAATATTGTACAAAAAATAGTCAAAGACAAGCGGTATGAAACGTTCAGCCAAGTAACGTGGGTGGGTTTGCTGAACCTGATTGAGCAGCATGCTGACTTTTTTGCCCGTCGTGGAAGCTGGGGGAGATTTGGTCTTGGTGCAAGCACCGAGCTTAAGGTGATCCTACAGGCAGCAGGAAGTATTATCGATTTAAAAGATCAAGTTAAAAAAATAATTGATAGTGTTGGTGGCTATAGCCTGACGCGTGGTGATGCCCTGACCAAAGCAAATGCAACCAGTTTGTCTGCTTTGTATGTGCCACTCAGCTTAGGTACAGTTCCAGACGCTCAAGCTCTTGCGGAGCAATTTTTTGCAAACCAAGCGCATGATTTAATTACTCGGCAACCAACGCTTGATCTGTTTAAAAAAGCATATCAAGCCCTTAAGCCGGTACAGCTGCCAGCAACGTTAACTCAATTTATTTATGACGTTTGTCCATTTACGAACCAACAAAAAGAGCGAGAATTTAATCATCTTTATCAAAAAGATCTTAAATATACTCATTTTATAGATCAATGCCTTGAAGCGCTTAATTATTTACGAGAGCAGGGTCATGATTTTCATGCGCTTGATGCGGTACTTGCATTCAGGCTTGCAACACAAAATTTTTCCTGGGTTGCACCTCAGCTTCTTGCCGGCATGCAGCAGCCAGCCAGTACTCGTGATATAAAAATGCTTGAATGGTTGGGGATTGGCTTGATAGTTTCGTTAAATAAAGATTTAAATAACGAAGCTTGGTGGCCTGGTACATTGGGCAAACAAGGTCAAACAAGTGTTGTTGATAAATTTCTTTATATTCCAAGTGGCGATACACCAGAACCTGCTCAAATTCAAGAATTTTTGCAAGCGGTTGACCAAGCGCATAAGACAAAAAAAAGGGCGGTTGTTCATTGTCAGTTTGGCCAAAGTCGTACTGGAACAATGCTTGCGGTGTGGTTGATTGCACGGCACGGGATGTCGCCACGACAAGCGATTGATTATCTCAGAACAATCCGACATCCATCGATTGATTCCAATCAAGAGAAGTTTGTTGAGAAATATAAACCGAGTAATTAAGTGAGTAATTGGGGCGTATAAAAATAACTGATTTATAGAGGAGTTGGTATGAAGCAGTATGGTAAAATATTTTTAATGGCAATAACCATGAGCTTGGTATGCTCACTGGCGGCTGATGAGTTGAGCGACCGCATTCAAGGATTGCATCAAAACCTTGTTCAGTTGAGGGCTAAGCTTGAAGCCTTGAAGAATGGGCTTGAGGCTATTTCACAGCATCTACGCGGTGATGCTGTTGAGATTGAAGAGATAAAAATTGAACCCAAAATTGATTATCGAAATTTTAGTCAAAAAGTAAATGAAATACTTAATACTCTTGAGCATGATATTTCCCAGCAAGATGCTGATCTAGTCAACGAGGTTAAAGTATTTAGAAGTTCTCTTATTGATGGTCATAACCGAGATGCATTAAGAAATATTGATGCTCAAAATATTGAACAAGCAATTCAGGTGATTAAAAGTGCTTGTGAGAAGCTTGTGAATAGCCTGCTTGAGAAGTATAGCCATGCAAAAATTCTTAAAGTGCAAAGATCTTTGGCAGACCAACATTCTTATCATCATGCTGTTAGTTGGATTTCTGACGACACAAGTGATGTGGGAGTGGATACGATAAGGTCTTATACAGATGTTTTAAAGTCTTGTATAGAAAATGGGCAAAAACAAGATGCTGAAATTTTAAAAGCTATTCTTCCAAAAATTGGATGGAGAAGTCCTGGCTCACGCCTTGCATTTTCGCTTCTTGAAAATGGATTTTACGAGCCAAACTTTTTATGGTGGGCTGCAACAGCTATTCTCTGGTATATCGGACAAGGACATGGAGTTAAAAATCAATATCAGCCTTCGCTTGATGGGGCACTTTATTACCTTCTCAATGGATTGAGCCATACGCAATTTAGAATGCCTTTAATCACATCTCAAAATGCTTTAACTAATATTTTGCTTGCTTGCAGAGATTATACCAACAGTAAAAAAATACGGTTTCCAGGAGAAGCTGCTGTGCCAATTCCTTCTGATAAGCAATCTGCAAAAGAATTAATTATAGATGGGGTAAGCTATCAAGTTTTTTTCACTGAAGCAAATCTAGGTAGGGGTTATAGTTTAACAGGGCAACAAGTTCGAGCAGAAGTTCTTGCAACATTATATGCACGATTTTTAATGGATGAGATAATAGGGCTCGAACAAGAAGTAATTCGTATTAAGAAGCGTCATGAAAAAGAAGTGCGTCGTCAGCGTGACGAAGAAGATCGTAAGCGACGTGAGAATGAACAACGTGAACGAGAAGAACAGCGTTTTCAGCTAGAAGAAAAAGAGCGTATTCGCCTAGAAGAAGAGAAAAAAAGATTAGCTGCTCTTGAAGAAAAAGATCGAAAAGAAGCACAAGAGCGTTTTCAGCGAGAAGAAGAAGAACGTCGTCAACGTAAAGAAGAAGAAGAAGAAAATCTTCGTAAGGAAGATGAACGTCGACGTGAGGAAGAAGAGGATCGATTATTTAATGAATCTATTAGTGAAATTAAGGATGAAGTTAAAGTAGTTGAAAAACAATCGATTGAGTTGAATGGCTTACTTGAAGTTATAAAGTTGATTGCAGCGATAGATAGTAATCAAGACATTATTGATGCTGCTTCTAAGCATTCTGATGCAAGAGTAAGAGCATTTAAATTTATTGATTACCTTGGATGGCTTTTACAGTATATTAATGCGAACGAATTACGTTCTAACAAATCGCTCAATGAGCTTCTAGGTTATACTGATAAGATTGTCAGAAATATTCTTGCAAGTGGACCTACATTGCAGAATATGTTCATAAGAATACAGCAAACTAATGAGCTTAAAGTTGTAGCAGAGCTTATGAGATGTCTTCTATTAATTAAAGATCATCAAATTATCTTGCCGGTAGGAGAAAACCGGCTTACTATAATTGATCCTGCTTCTCATAAAACTTATGCCGCAGATTCTAGTAATCCTTCGAATACTAATATTTTAAAAAATTATTTTAGAGTTATTGCACGTGCTGATAACAATGCTAAAGAAGAAGCCCAAGAATTTTATGATCAGCATAAAAATAGCCTTAAAATGGGTTTTAAAAAGACGCTCATGGATCATCTAAAAGAAGAACTCGATAAACAAAAATAATAAACGTTTTTAATTTCAAGGCCCCCGGGAATTACAACCCGGGGGCCAATTTCATTGATAGACCAAAAAAGTCTATCCAGGCAATTTCTCCCGCCGAAGGATTTTTTCACAATGCCTTGACACTTTTGCGTCGCAATTTTAACATTAAGGTGTTAATTTTGTCATGCAAAAGCGTTATTTTGAGTTTAAAAATGAAGAAATACATTGTAAGAGCTAATGAAGCCTTCCTTTTTGAGTCGTTTGAGCGGCCGTTCATCAGTGCCCTTTTGGGCCCCCGTCGTGTTGGAAAAACAACACTGCTTGAATATTACATGAACCTTAATCCTGAGAAGAAGTGGGTTCACTTGAACATGGACGTGCTCAGCCAAAGAAACAGAGTTATAGCCGAAGAGCTTGAGTTGATGATTGAGCAGGCTGCACTTCAAAAAATTGGAGGGCAAAAAAAGCTCTGGGTTTTTATTGATGAAGCACAAAAATGCCCTGCTTTATTTGATCAAATAAAGATTATATACGATACCCATAAAGGGAGAGACTCTATAAAATTTCTTCTTACTGGATCAGCGCATCTTAATTTACATAAATTAACTGCAGAATCTTTAGCGGGTAGAGTTGAGCTTTTAAATTTGCGTGAGTTTAACCTCAGAGAAACGACACATTTTTTGCATGAGGGAATTTCATTACCACCGCACCATGTCTTTGACCTTATTTTTTCTGAAAAAGATGTGCAAGCGTTGAAAGATTTTATGGTACAGATGAGTCCTTTTCAAAATATTTTGCAGGAATCATTACACAACCATCTGGTATGGGGTGGCCTTCCAGAAGTCATAGCGGCAGCAACGGAATCGTTGCGCTTAAAATATTTAGGTGATTATTTGCAGACTTATTTAGAAAAAGACATTCGCGCTATTGATTCAATCGGCGATTTAAATATGTATCAAAATCTGATGAAAATTTGTGCCGAAATTACTGGATCTGTTCGAGATGATAAAAAAATTATGGATGCCTTGCATTGCTCAAGAGCTACCCTTTCAAAATATCGAGACTACTTACTTGCCACACTGCAATACACTGAATTATTTCCTTACATCAGAAGTTCTATCAAGCGGTTAGTGAAATCACCAAAGGGCTATTTGATTAACAACGGATTGGTCAGTTACTTGACTGGTATTCATGAGATTACCGTTTTGAAAAGTACCGCATTGATAGGTCATCGACTTGAAACCTGGTTTCTTAACGAGTTACAAACGTGGCTTGATACTCAATCAGAAAATCATCAAATTCATTTTTGGCGAACTGCTGGGGGAGCTGAGGTTGATTTTGTTGTTGCGCTTGGAAGGCGAATTATTCCATTCGAAATTACTTATTCTTCTCAGATTGAAACGAAAAAATTCAATAATCTGAAAAGCTTTATGGCCGCTACACCTCAGGCATCGCTGGGTGTTTTTTGTTACATGGGGCCTCTTTCATTTGATGAAAAGAATAAAATACTTTTTCTGCCGGCATCGATGATTTAGGAAAGCGATTTTCTCATCAACAGAGTAAATAATTCTAATTTCAAGGCCCCCGGGTTGTAATTCCTGGGGGCCTTTATTCATTCTTGTATCAACAATAATTAAAATCAATAATCACCAATTATACCCACTACTACCGCTACCAAAACTGCTTCCATAAGAACCAGAGCTCAACCAGCTACCAATAGCCACTGCCATATCAGTATGCATGGGGGTTAATGAGATCTTCGAGCATTTTTTTTGTATATCCAGGTGGTGTCTGTATAAAACTCAGACGATCCCAGATTGATATGATCTTTTGAAGTACTTTTTTTGCCAGATCATTATCTCTATAGTTAGAATAAAGGTTTGAAAGTACTCCTTTTGCCTCATTAATTAAACTTCTTAAAAACTCTGCTGATCTAACTTCTGCATCAAGGAAGATGAGTGTTGCAAATAGTTTTTCAATGGGCGTAATAGAATATGATGCCATAGTATTCTTAGCAAAGCCTTCCAATTCCAAAGCCTTCTTTCTCCTAAGCGCAGTGACACAGAGTTGTACAAATAGATCTTTTTCGTCTTGCTTGGTTTTAATAATAGTATCAAGAACATCATGTTTGATTGAATCAAGAAGCTGCTTATCAGCCAAGTTGATAAGATTCTGATCATCAGGGAATTTTTGGTAAATGGTTTCGATTATGTACAAAATAAGAGGGTTTGTTGTATTTGAACTATAACGACTATAAGCAGGTTTAGGTATAAAGTACCCATCTTCAAGCTTCTTACGAAAGTAAGCTTTAACGACGTCATCTAACTTATTTCGCCACTCTGGGCTTGAGAGATTATTTTTGAACTGAGCAAAATTCGTTTTTATATTTTTGTTTTCACTACGATCTAAAATAGACGAGAGCAGGCTACGATAACCAAGTATACCGGTTATTGTTTCGATTAACTTGAGTGCTCTCTCAAAAGAATCATCAGTTTCATCAGTTGCTATTTTTGCAATAAGCGTATCGAGTTGCTTGAGCTTAACGGTATTAATTTTTTCAAGATATGGAGCAAGTGTATTTTGAAGGCTATTGTCTTGCTGTAATGTTGCAAATAAAGTGTTTGCATTTTCGCGTATCAAATAATCTTTGTGGCTAAGACTATCTCCAACCAGGCGAGCAAAAGTTTCTTTTTCTTTTGGATTCATGGTGTTCTCGACTTTTTGGTACAGAGCTGTGCATGCAGGGGTGCGTAAAATGTTACTGCCTCGTTGTACAAAAAATTGCTTTAGGTCTGCGCCTGAAAGTGGTTGAACTTTTGGATCACCATAGGGAGCGTTTCTGTAATAGGCATTATAAACAGCTGAGTTATTGCCGTAATCGCTCTGTGTAACCAATTGCCTGAGTATTTCAGTTTTGCGAGCTTGTAGGTCGGCAGGAAGTGCATCAATAAATGCTTTGAAACTAACTTCGGGTGTCGTATCATATTGATGTTTTTGATAATTGTAAGTTCGCGTTTCCGGAATATTTATAGTATCCCACTGATCAACGATATATTCTTGATGAGCTTCAATCAGGTTGAGAAATGCTAGTTTTTGATCAGCGTTTAATGCGTCTTTTAGCTCAATAAGCTTTATAAGAATTGCTCGAATATTAGCATGTTTATATCTTTTAATATCACGTGTTCCTGTTCCTGCAAGTTCATAGAAATTATTCGGGGTAATACCATAAAATACTTCTTTATTTTCACCATACATATCAGGAGCTAAGGGCAAGCGGTACAAATAAATTTCTGAATTAAGAGCGTATTCCCCACCTGGTTCAAGAAGTTTACTTGCAATTTTCATGAGATGATTAATTGTATTATTACTAATATTATCTTGAGTTAAGTTGTCAAGGGCTAAATTAAAGAAGCAGTGAATACGTGGGTATTTGGTTGCGCAAAGCTCTATCACTTTATTCATCTGACTATCATCAAAGTAATGACTGGCGCTGCTTTGATCATTAGCACCAGCAATAGCGCACAAAGTTTGAATGATAGCTTGTAGTTTGATTATTGTTGATTCTGGATTTTTGCTATCAAGAGACCATGTAGCATCAAATCCTTTTGTCATAAAAGTAGTACGAGGTTTTTCGCCTATGTTTTGATTTAATCCTTCATATTCTACATAATCTGTACATCTTTCCCATCGAGCATAGTGGTCTGCCCCAAACATACTGAAGGTGAGTGAGCATTGCTCTGTTTTAGTGTTATAGATAAGTTTTACTGCGGCACTATGGAGCCCTTGTGGGAAATTATACTTTCGTGTGAGTATATTATTTTTAAAGAGAGTTCCAACAAGGCTTGGTCTATAACTTCCATATTGCAATCCACCTTCAATTATTCCCCAGTTCTTTTTCTTACCAGCAATATGTTTATCAAGTGTTTGAACTGTTTGTGGTAGCTGTTCATCTTTAAAACCATATTGGTTCATAAATTTTGTGATTACAATCAGAAGGCTTTGATGGGTGAAGGTAAAAAGTTCTTCATGTGTATTTGCGGCAAGTCTGTCTGCGGCTTGCCCTGCTTGTGTAGAACCAATAGCAGAACCTTCAGCATGAACTTTTGCTTGTAGCTGTTCAGCGTCATTCGTTTTTTTTATGAGCGTTTCTTTTAACAGCTTGTCTGCTTTTTCGAGTTGTGATGTTATACTCTGATTGAGGTTTTGTCCTGCAAATATCCACTGAATAGAGCTATCTAGTGAAAGTTGATACCATTTTTGCAGCAGTTTAAGATATTTTTCAAGCATCAGATGAAAAGCAAAAATTTTATCTTTTTGTGTGCTGATTTGCTTTTTTAACAATGCTTCATCTGCGCGAACTGCATTAAAAGATTTACCATCGGCAAGTTCGGTGACTATAAATTTTGTGCTGCCGGTAACCGCTTTGATCGCGGCATCAAATTTTGTAACCAGCTCTTCCATCACACCTAGTGCTGCAAGCTTTCCAAGGCCTTGAGCATTCTTAAACTTTTCCATAAAGAGGTTGTCTTGAATAAAATAATCTAAAATATTTCCTGGGTCAGCTTGAAAGGCGTTCCAATTTTTCAGAAAAGTTGTGGGATCTTCAAAGCCGGCTACGTTAACATCTTCAATGAGCTGTTTGTATTTCAAAAGTTCTATTAAAAATGCTTGTGAATCATCAAATTCTTTAATTAATTGAGCTAAATCGTTTAAAGCGTTAGGAAATGAGGTATGCAGCCATAAATCGAGCATATCAAGCTTGCCTAACGTTATGAGCATTTGATAAAACTTGGCTTTATTGTTGTCATCATCTGAAATAGTTTGAGCTCCAAGTTCTGCTTTTACCTTATCTAAGTCTTTTTGAAGTTCCTGTCGAAGTTCATCATTTTTACTCCCAGGTTTAAGAGCTTGCATACTCTTTTCAAGCCAAGCAATCTGGCGCTGGAGTTTGCTTACTTTCATGATTTCTTGCATCGATTTACCGGTGTTATCAAGTGAATCTATAAAAACTTTCCATGTATCCTTGAGATCTTGAGTTAATCCACGAGAAGTCAGAATCCCTGCTAGCTTCCCGTATGTATCTGTTGTTGTTACTGCTTCGTTACCCTTTTTCTCTTCTTTCATTTGTGTCCACAGTTTTATAACAGAATCGCCATAAAGCCCTTCGGAGTCTTTATGGTGCTGAAAGAGGATTGTTTCAAGAAAATGGATTGGGAAGAGTCGTTTTCCGAGATAATTTTCGTCTCCTGAGTTAATAGTTAAGTTTTCAAGCAGGTTTGAAATAATCAGAGCAGCATATGTTTGCAGCTGATGAATGCGTTCAGCATAATCCGCTTGAGGCGGCATAAAGTTAAATACAAGCCAGAGCTTTGCAAGAGCTTCTTGCGCTTCTTGCGGTGTTCCTGTTTTGACCAGATAGATCCAGTCTTTTAATTGCCGTGCCAATTTATTAACGGGTAGTTGGAAATTTTCTAATTGGTCTTGCATCGATATGTTTCCAAAAAGTTTTGCATTGAGCTCTTGGAATAAAATTTTTCGTTGTTCAGATGTAATGTTTCCCTGAATTGATACACGTTGTGGCAGTGGGTAGCTGATCCATCCATTTTTTGCTAAACCATTATGAATAAAATCTTCGATAATTTTTTCTTGTTCAGCATTAAAGCTATCTTCCCATTGAGCAACAAATTGTTGTTGTGTATCAAGAATCAGTTTTGCGCTTTCTGACTCTGCCCACCCAGCAAGTGTGTCAAAGTCCTTCTCAATGGCTATAACTGGTTTGGATTCACTACGGAAAGCGGTCGCTTCATGAGATGTTGCAGGAGCCATTTCACCAATCAAAATAGCCTGAACATCATTTTTATTGTCACGGCTTTGATAGCTTGAAAGTGCTTCGCCAATTCCTTTTTTTACAACAGATCCATCTTTTCCATTGATAAACCTAAGCGCGCCGCCGGCAGCTCCAATTGCCTGTCCGTCCAATTTGGTAAGGCCTTGGATTGTTAGATGATTCAAATCAAGATAGGAAGCTTGTTGTTGTTTTGTGTCGTGAACTATGGGACGAGCCTGGACGATGTAGATCGTTTTCTTTTTATTTTCATTCAGAATAACATACTCAACGTCCATCGGCTTTTTGTAATAATCTTCCAGAGCGGTTGCTAAGAGTTTGAGCGCTTTAACCGCATTAGGCTCAAGTGTGGAGAGATCGATAAGTGCATTTCCATTATCTACTCTTCCTAGTTTGCCTTCGCCAAGAGGTTTAATGCGGAATCGTTTCTGCTTAATGAGTGAATGGATGATGCCAGAGTCATCAGTGTAATAGGTGTCGACGGTAACAATGCTATTTACAACACCTTCGTTATGGCCAAAGGCTGCTTGGATAATGGTAACTCCTGTAGTTTTAATTTTGTAATTTTCATCACGAAGGCGTTGTTTTGATAAAGCTCCCTCAGCTTCTTCGGTAAACATAACACCGCAACGGGGGAGTGGCTTATCTTCTTTTTCTCCGATCATTCGCTGAATGAGCACGGGCGTAAATGGCGCTTCGATGATTGACTCGTCACCAGCACCAAGCCGCTGTGTGAGTGACTTTGCACCAAAATATGATGGAACAACGGCAAGGCGGTCGTTTTCTCCAATTCCAATGGCATTGATAAGGGCCTCTGCCGTTGGTGAGACGTTCGCAATACTTTCGTTGCCTCCAGCGTTGGCAAGTTTGTCGGTATCCTCTTTGCCGGTACTTCGGACCATAAACTTTTCGCCCTGCGCAGCAATTTTTGTAATAAGATTTTTGAGCTCTTCGCGGTCGAGTGCAGTGAGGGTGGTAATTATTTCATCGATAGATTGAGATCCTATGTAAATATTATTGAATTTTTCTTTGATTGTAGTTTCAATTTTTTTTGCCTCATCAAAAAATCCAGGTGGGTATTTTTTATCTTTAAGCGCTTTTTTAAATTCGTCATGAGATGGAAAATATTTTTTGATAAGCGCTTTCCATTCTTCGGCAACATCAAGATTTATAGCTGGAGTTTTTAAGAAATCTTGTATTTGTTGTGATGTAATGCCAAAAAACTCAGGAACGGCAAATTCGTAACCAAGATCTTGGACCGCTTGATGAGCATTAATGATGGTGCACAGCTCATTAAGTTGCATTAAATTAGCAGTTTTATAACCATAGCCAACCATTTCTGCGTTCGTATACAGCTCTGTTTCCATATCTTTATATGTTTGTTCAGCTTGATTACCGTAATACTTATCGGGCAATAGCCCTTTGCTTGGAGCCTCTCGCCCTTCTAATCGGTCTTTAAGTTTGGTGAGCGAGGTTTTAAGCGTGCCGAGCTTACCTTTGAGTTGACCAAGTTTACCTTGTAGTTGGGTAAGTTGATCCGGAAGGTCGGCAGCAAGCGGTAAGGTCGATATACTGCATAGAAGTAGAAAAATAATCTTTAAAAAATATCTATTCATGAGGCTCCTTTTTATATTTTAAATGACTGGAACAACTCTTCTAAAATCAGCTTGAAGAGACGTATGATTTGTTGTTTGTAAGTTTGAAAGTTTATTGGCTTTCTTCAGTTCATTCAGTTTATCCATAAGCAAGCGAATATTGGTGTATTTATATGTTTCAATATCATCGTATCCTACAAGCGAATAAAAGTTTTCAGGTGTGAGGTTATAAAAAATAGCTTTATCTACTGTGGGATGGTCAGCATCAGGTTTGTGTTTCCTACGGAAAAAGAAGATTTCTGAATTAAGCGCATAGTCTTTGCCTGCAAAAAGTTTTTGGGTAATTGTTATGAGTTGATCAATTTCGATAGGGCCATAATCATTAGTTTTAAGATGCTCAAGCGCGGCAGGGAGCGCAGAATGTATACGCACTTTACTGTCTGCAGAAAGCTCGATAATTTTTTTAAAGATGGTAGCGTTCATTGCAATCTTGGAAGCTATATTTCCACTTGAAGCTATTGCACACAGATCCGTAATGAGTTGCCCTACTGTATTCATATCGGCAGGTTTTTTGATAAGCCAGTTAATCTCAAATCCTTTTCCTTGAGTAGATGCTTTTAACTGAACGCGATCAAGACTTTTAAGCTCTGCATAATCAATACATTGTGGCCATCGGTTGAGGTGATTTCCGCCAAACATACTGAAGTGAACAGTCGTTGACTTTGAGCTTGTGTTATAAATAACTTTTATAGTGGCGCTGTGATTGTCTTGAGGGAAATTGTACAAGAGGGTGAGTTTGTTTGCTTGAAGGAGTGTTCCGAGTAAAGCTGGCTTGGTATTATAATTACTATATCGCAAGTTTTTAATCTGTTGATTAATTGTTTGGAGAAAACTTGGTAATTGATTTTCTTGAATACCATACTTACTGGAAAGTTTTGCAATAATTACCAACAAGCTCTGGTGACAAAAGGTAAAAAAGTCTTCATGGGTCTTAGGTGTTGTTGTATTATACCACGTTGCTTGCGATCCAATGACTGCTCCTCCAACACTAAATCCTGGTGATGGTCTGAGTTCAGAATCAAGGTTGGTTTTATTTCCAAGCTCTGAAAGGATTGCTCGTGCTTGATTGTTTATAATATCACTAACCAGCTCTCCCCTATTGTAGGGAGGAAGAAATAGCCTTAACGACTCTAAGAGTTCAAGCCATTTTTGTAGCAGTTCAAAATACCGTTCAAGCATGAGATGAAAAGTAAAAATTTTATCTTTTTTGATATCAATTTGTTCTTTTAATGAGTTTTGATCAGCTTTTATATCATCGAATGATTTTCCTATGGGGAGATTGGTTGCTGCAAATTTTGTACTACCGGTAACTGTTTTAATCGCAGCATCAAATTTTGTAACCAGTTCTTCCATAACCCCAAGGGCTGCAAGTTTTCCGAGTTTTGATGTGCTTACAAATGATTGAATGAGATTTGTAACAAAATAATTAAAGATATTATCTTGAAATTCGTTCCAATTTGTTAGAAATGTTTTTGGGTTTTCAAAGCCGGCAAGATTTACATCTTGGAGGCGTTTTTTGTAATCAAGAAGAGTGTCCAAAAAGGCTTTTGAATTGTCTACTTCATTGGTTAAGTTACTGATATTTTGGTCTTGGGCAAAAGAGGTATGCAGCCAAAGTTCAAGTATATCGAGTTTGCCCAATGAGAGAAGCATCTGATAAAACTTTGCTTTTTGTTTTTCGGTATTTGAAATGGTTCTACCGTTAAGTTCTTGTTTTAGCGTGTTTAAACCTAGAGGAGCTTCTTTTGTTCCGTCCAGAAGCGCCTGTCTCAACTGATTATTTTTTTCATTGGGGTATTTAGCCAGAACATCAATACGCTTTTGAAGCGAACTTATTTGGTCTGTAAGCTTCTGGATTTTAGAAATTTCTTGCATAGGCTTACCGGTCAGATCAAGTTGCCTAATTGTCTGAATCCAACGATTTTTAAGGTCATCGGTAAGCGCATGTTGGCCAAGAATTGCAGCAAGCTTGGTAAAGGGATCTTTAGGTACTCCTTTTTGTCCGGGCAAAACGGCTTGCGTGACTACTTCAATTCCTTTTGTTTCTTTTCTTATTTGAGTCCACAGTTTGATAACTGAATCGCCATAAAGACCCGTAACATCGTGATGATGTTGAAAGAGAAGTGTCTCTAAAAAGTGAATAGGGAAGAGGCGCTTGCTCAAATAGGCATCATTTCTTGTCCCATCGGGATTTTTAGGTTGAATATTTAAGTTTGGTATGAGGTTGGTGATGATGAGCCCTGCGTAATGCAAAAACGAACGAATACGATCTTGATAGCCCTGACGAATTGGTAAAGCGTTACAAAAAAGCCAAATATTTTTTAGAGCTTCTTGTGCATCAACTTCTCGAGCAGTTTTAACAAGTTTGATTTGTTGTTTTATAAAAAAAATAGAGCTGCGTTGAATTTTTAGGTGTTGTTTGAATTCTGCACGCTGTTGATCTGATATTTCATCAGTCCCAAAAAAAGCCTGATTGACCGATTTATAGATGTCTTGAACTAATCCAGGTAAATACATGCTCATGACCGAAACTTGTTGTGGTAGGGGATAGTTGATCCAATTTGGAAGTGCCGCTCCATTGCCTAACAATCTAGCAAGATTAAATCCTTCACCGGGCCATTGGGTAACAAATTGTTGTTGAGCATCAAGAATAATTTTGGGGGTATCTTGCTGTGACCAGTCTTGGACATGTTCAAAATCTTTTTCAATACTCATGACCGGTTTGAGTTCGCTGCGAAAAGTAGTAGCCTCGTGGGATGTTGCAGGCGCTATTTCATTGATTAAAATAGCTTTAACATCTTTTGGATTAAGGCTGGCTTGATAGGTTGCAAGTGCTTCACCAATATTATTTTTAATAATTACTTGATGCTTTGTTCCTATAAACTGCAGGGTGCCACCACCCACACCAATTGCTTGGCCAGGAATTTTTTGCAGACTCTTAACCATTGGATGATCAAGATCTAGATAGAACGGTTCTGGTTGAGTAGGGTTATGAACGATGGGGCGAGCTTGGACGATATAAATAATGTCTAACCCTTCATCATGCAGAATAACATACTCAACATCCATGGGCTTTTTGTAATAATCTTCAAGCGCGCTTGCAAAGAGCTTGAGAGCAATAACTGCTTGAGGCTCCAGCACAGGCAGGTCAACAAGCGCCGCATTATTTTTTTGTTGAGCGAGCTTGCCTTCACCCGAGGGAGCTCTCCTAAAGTTTTTTTGTCTGATGAGCGGGTGAATAAGTCCAGAGTTATCAACAAAGTAGGTATCAACAGTAACAAGGCTGTTGACGACTCCTTCGTTATGGCCAAACGCCGCTTGAATGATCGAGATCCCACTCGTTTTAATTTTTTGATTTTCATCACGATAACGAGCTTTTGTGTGGATTTCATCTTCAGCAATAACATTACCGTCTTTATCTACAAATTTCCCTGCGACATTTTTTCTAAACCGTTTTGATACAGCTCCTTCAGTTTCTTCAGTGAACATAACACCACAGCGAGGGAGTCGTTGGCCTTTTTTTTCTCCAATCATTCGTTGCATGACAACAGGGGTAAAGGGAGCTTCTCGTAGCGAAAGGTCACCGGCACCAAGTCGCTGAGTCAAAGATTTAGCGCTAAAATAAGATGAAACCACGCCCGTTTTATCCTTTTCACCAACACCTAGGGCGAGCAAAATATCTTTTGTTGTTGGAGAAACGTTGGCGATGCTTTCGTTACCTCCAGCGTTGGCCAGTTTGTCCGTATCTTCTTTGCCAGAGCTTCGCACCATCAGCTTTTCATTTCGATTTTTAAGGGCTGCGATGAGTGTTGTTATATTTTGTTTTTGTGTTTGATCTAGTGTTGTGATGATATCCTCGAGAGCTTGATCTGACTTGGTGTTAGCAACATGCTCAAATATTCGTTTAATCTCATGCTCAAGTTTTTCTGCATCATCTAAAAAGCCATCAGGAAATTTTTTATTCTGGATTGCTTGCTGAAGTGCTTCGAGGCTTGGAAGATACCTATTAATAATAATTTGCCAGCGCTGTACTAGGTCAAGTTTGTGAGGAGCAGGGAGCCCTTTAAGGAAGTCTTGTATTTGTTGAGATGAGATCATAATAAAATCGGGGACTGCAAAGGTATAGCCAATATTAAGTTTGGCTATCGCATTGTTGGCAAGACGGCAAACCTTTTGAAGTTGTATAAGGTTAGCAGTTTTATAGCCATATCCATTGGTCTCAGCATTGGTAATAATATTTTGTTCAAGTTCAACAAGTGTTTGTTCTGCTTGAGCGCCGTAATATTGATTAGGTAAAAAACCCTGCTCAAAGTTTATTGATATTTGTTCAGGTTGTTCCAATTTATTCTTAAGCTTCCTTAATGATTCCTTAAGCGAGCCAAGTTTTCCTTTGAGTTGACCAAGTTTTCCTTGCAGCTGAACGAGCTGTCCTGGCAGATCTGCACAAACAGAGTTCCCTATTACTAAGATAAAAAATATGATTTTAAGAAAATAATGGAGCATAACAACCTCTTTTACACTGACTTGTTTGTGGATTTGCTGATTATTTCATTTCTGAGGATAAAAGATCAATAAATGGAGGAATAGATCTGAAATACCCACAAGGGGAGCTTCAGGTTAATTCAGGTTTAAAATGTCATAAAATGTTGATAAATATAACTATTTTATTCTATTTGACATTTTTATTATTTATTCTAGACTGAATGAGTAAGTTAAATTATCTTATAGTGATTAATAGGAGTTTTGTTATGAAAAGATTTATAATGACTATCGTAGCGTTAGTTTTTGCAACTGCAGGTTTACAGGCGATGCAGCCGGATCATTTTTCTTGGGTTGAAGCTGGAAAAATGGCAGGTATGGCTTGTCCAGAAAAGCAAGAGCATATTGAATGGCTTAAAGCTCAAAATATTGGTTTGATTGTTACGCTCACCGAAAAATCACTCGAGCAACAAGGTTTGCTTCCAGTTGATGGGATAGAATTTTATCATATTCAAGTTCCGAATATGGGAGTACCTCACAAAGAGCAAGTTGATCAGTTTATCGAGCGAGCAAATCAAGTGATTGCGCAAAATAAAGCGGTTATCGTTCACTGCCAGGCAGGAATTGGTCGCACAGGAACATTTCTTGCATGTTGGCTTGGTAAGTATCTTAACTCTACTTCAGGAGTTGAAACGGTAAAAGAGCTTCGCAGAAGACGTGAGTTTTCACTTTCAACCGATGCACAAAAAGCATTCGTTGCTCGGTACTTAGCTCACTAAAAATTAGAAAAAATATAAAAGTCCCCAGAAAGTTTTATCACTCTCTGGGGACTTTTATTTTAAATCGTTAAAGATCTTAAAATAGAAAAGCTTACTGTCCCAAATCTGGGAACATCAATCTAATTTCTCGAGCTGCCGATTCTGGTGCATCAGATCCATGTACTGCGTTAGTGCTCATGCTTGCGCCATAGAGCTTACGTAATGTTTCAGGCGCCGCTTGTTCAGGATTGGTGCTGCCCATGAGCTCTCGCCATGCCTTGATTGCATTTTCTTTGCTCAAGGTCATAAGAATAACTGGTCCGCTGGTCATGAATGAAACAAGCTCTGCAAAAAACTTTTTGCCGTTATGTTCAGCATAAAATTCTTCAGCCTGTTTTTGTGAGAGGGTTACTTTTTTCATGGCGATAATTTCAAAGCCTTCGCTTTCAATGCGGTCGATAATTTTACCGCTGTTCTTTGCAGCAACCGCATCAGGCTTGATCATTGCAAATGTTTGTTCGCTCTGAGTTGGCCAGAGTTTAGTACAGCAAGAGAAGCAGCCGAAATAGTTTTTAGCAACAAAAAGTCCGGCAGCAACAAGCAATACAAGGCTACTAGCAAGAAGCCACTTCGTACATGTTTTCATAGATAATCCTTAAGTTCTTGAGGGACAATAAACAGAATACAGAACATAAGCGTAGTGATTTGGTTGATTAAATCAAATGGAATTTGTGGCGGGTTAACGCGAAATTTTTTGTAGGTAAGCGCCCCGATTAAGTTTTCATAGTTTTTGACGTTTTCTGAATTATCGAGTTCGGGTTACCCTACCCAGGGAATACTCCAAATGAGAATTATGCTTTACACTTGGAGTATCTATATGCTAAACTGTCTTTACACATAGAGTATTTAAACCTGGAGGCCTATATGCTTATCCTACGTCATTTTTGGCAAAAATTGATTCAAAATGCATGGAGTGAACGCTCTATCATCTGGCTTATGGGGGTCAGAAGAATTGGCAAAACAAGTCTTTGTAAAAGCTTAGAAAACGTTGAATATTTTGACTGCGAAAGTCCACGAGTACGTCAATTGCTTATAGACCCGGAAGGATTTTTAGATAGCCAGCGAGGTCGAAATGTTATTCTTGATGAAATTCACCGCCTCGAGAATCCATCTGAGCTTTTAAAGTTAGCTGCTGATCACTATCCCGACATTAAGATTATTGCCACCGGGTCTTCAACCTTGGGTGCAAGTGCAAAATTTAAAGACACATTAACAGGCCGCAAGATTGAAATTTGGTTAACACCAATATTACTCCAAGAATTGTCGCTGTTCGAAAATCCAGATATTCGCCATAGGTTTTTATTTGGCGGATTTCCCTCTTTCTTTACCGCAAAACAGCTCCCTGAAAAGTATTTCCAGGAGTGGATTGACTCTTATTGGGCAAAAGATATTCAAGATATTTTTAAGGTTGAAAAACGAAGCTCATTCCAAAAATTTGCAGAGCTTTTGCTCGCCAATAGTGGAGGACTTTTTGAAGCAACTCGATATACCGCACCATGCGAAATAAGCAGACCAACAGTAGCCAATTACCTGAATGTCCTTGAAGAAACTTTTGTAGTGCATAGCATTAGGCCATTTTCAACGCATAAACCAACTGAAATTGTAACTGCACCGAAGATATATGGCTTTGATACTGGATTTGTTTGTTATGCAAAAGGTAGAACTGAGCTGAGAGAAGAAGATGCTGGATTTATGTGGGAGCATTGCATTTTAAATGAGATGCATGGACAACTTCAAACACGTTCAATTAATTACTGGCGTGATAAAAGCGGTCATGAAATTGATTTTATTCTTCGTAAAAAAGGTGGCAACTCAATTACAGCTATTGAGTGCAAATTTTCAGCTTCAGAAGACAATGCGACTATTGCAAGAAATTTTGCCGCATTTCGCCGTTATTATCCAGACGGAGAAAATTTTGTTGTCGCAAGTAATATTGGGGCATCTTTTAAACGCCGCTATGGCGACCTTACGATTTCTTTTGTAAATGCTCAAGACCTCATTACAAAACTAAATTAACGCGAATTCGATAATTTGAAAAAAAAATATGCTTCCCTAGAGGTGAATCAAAGCCTCAAACAAGCGCAATAAAAATAATCTTTTCCACCCAATTATTGGTAATGATTTGTCTAAAAAAAGAAAGTGGCCCGGTTGAAAGGGCCACTCAATCTTGAAAGCTCAAAAATATGCTAGATGATGGTTGGAGCAGGTGTTTTAGCACCTTTTTTAACCGTCATGCTACGCTTCCCAGAACGGGATGCTGCTTTTTTAGGCGCAGCTTTTTTAGGAGCAGCTTTTTTCTTAGCTGCGGCTTTCTTTTTAGGAGCAGCTTTTTTAGCGGCTACCTTTCTTTTAGGAGCAGCTTTTTTAGCGGCTACCTTTCTTTTAGGAGCAGCTTTTTTAGCTACTGCCTTCTTAGCGGTTGCCTTTTTTTTAGGAGCAGCTTTTTTAGCTACTGCCTTTTTGGCAACCTTCTTGACTGTGCGTTTTGCAGCCTTTGGAGCGGCTTTTTTAGCCACTGTTCGCTTTACTGCTTTTTTCGCAGCCTTTTTCTTCACTGCCATGGGCGTATCTCCTTCTAACTCCTTTTTGAGAGATTACCTATACACTACTTCTTTGTTATTTTTTAACCCTTCCAACTCGTATGACAGAAATAATTTCCGGTTTACAGAGTTTCTGGGCAATGAGGTTAACATCCTCAATTTTTATTATAGACAATGCAGCTAGCTGTTTGTCAAATAAATTAAAACTTAAATTATATTTTTTCAGGAATGAAAATGTATATGCCATGTGCATATTTGCTTCAAAATAATCTACCAGAGAGGATAGCAGAAGGTTTTTAGCCATACTGAATTCATCCTGCGTGATGCCGTGTTCTTGAAGATTTGCAATTGTTTCCATAATAAGTTTTTGTGCTTCATCCACTTTGTCTGCTGAAACAATTGTTTTGATCGACATCATTCCAGGCTCTTCGCGAGCTCCATGAACAAGCGATCCGCCGATCGCATAAAAAAGACCTGTCTGCTCGCGGAGCTGATAAAGTCGAGAGCTCATCGAGCCGCCTGAGCCGCCTGTCAGAATGGTATCAAGCAAAACATAGAGCAAGTATGAAGGATCAGTTCTTGTAATTGTTGGCGTAATAAATGCAAGAACAACTTGGTCTCGATTAAGTGGGTGTGTGAGAATTTGTGCATGTGCCGGAGCAAGCGCAGGATAATCTAACGACGGAATGTTGTTCCCATTCCATATTCCAAGTCGCTCTTCAAGAAGTGTTGGAAGATCGTATGCGCTCAAATCACCAACAATAGAAAAGATTGCTCCCTGAGGGCTTACCAGCGCTTTATAGCATGTTGCTAGATCATCGGCGGTGATGGCTTTGATGCTCTCCAAACTTCCCATTGGATTTTTGTGATAGGGATGATTTTGGTAGATATGGTCTTTGGCAAGTTGATCAACAAAGTCCAGCGGGTTGTCCCAATATTCAGTTACTTCATTAAACAGCTGTTGCTTAATTTTTTCAATAGTTTTTTCATCAAATGATGGGTTTGTTAAGAGCTCACCAAGCAAGTGAAGCGCTTGACCAAGATCTCCTGATAAGCAGCGTACAACCATGCCTTGCGATGTTGCACTCAGCGAGATGCCATTGGTTTCAAGTAGCTTATGAAAAGTATCGCTGGGGTACTTTGCGGTACGGTCGGTTAAAACTTCTAAAAGAAGATTAAAAAGACCTTGGCGATCTTCTGGGTCGTAGCAAGAGTTAGCTTTGAATTCCAAGATGCATGACACTTGTGGTACGAGTGCGTTGTTATGAAAGAGTACGGTCAATCCGTTTGCCAGCATAAATTCTTGCGGCTGTGGAAAGTGGAACTCTGAAAGTGGGGGAAGCTTGATGCTGTCCACCAATCTTCCCGGTTCCACCGGAGAGGTGCGGTGATGTTTTTCTAAAATTACTTTCTCAAGAGCGTCAGATTTTTGTTGTAGCTCATTGAGAAGTGGTAAATCTTTTTCAGGAATAGGAAGCAAATATCCTTTGTGTTGTTTGGATGTACTCAAATAGCGGGTGAAAAATTCTTGCAACTCTTCTTTGGTGAGGTTCTGAATATTATTAAAATAGCGCTCAAGGCTTGTTGGGTCATCAGTTGCAAGCATAAAGCTTCCAAGGAGTGTTGCCTGCTTTTCCATGCTTTCAAGCAGGCCCGTGTAGTCGAGCGAAACTTTTTTCTGAGCTGCGGTAAATTCCCAATCTTCAATTGGTCCGGTGGTGAGCTTGGCAATTTCTTCATTGATGATTTTTTCAATCGTTGGAATGTCGCTTGCTTTAATTGGATAAACCGTTATGCCAAAAATTCCCTTTTCAACAAAGTCTAAGGTGAAGCATTCAACGTCTGCTGCTATTTGTTCTTCTTCAACTAAGCGCTTGTACAGGCGAGAGCTTCTCCCCAGGCCCAGAATGAGTGATGCGATATCGAGCAAGTGATTTTTTTGATCTTTTAGGCCTGGGACTGTGTAGGCAAAGCAGCACCATGGCGTTGCTACTTGGCGATATAACGTAACCGTTTTGCTGATGATGTCGTCTTCGAAATAGAACGAGGAATTGGAGACTGGAGTTGATGCGGGGATATGCCCAAACATCTCTTCTGCCGCTTGAAAAACTTCTTCAGGTTCAACGTCTCCAGCAATGATTAATGTTGCGTTAGCGGGGTGATAATGCTTTTTATAAAATTTAAACAGCGTATCTCGTTCAAGTTGTGCAAGGTCATACTTAGAGCCGATAATTGGATAGTGATACGGATGCTCGGGAAAAATTGCTCCAATGAGTGATTGAATGACGGTGCTTTGAAAGTCATCGCGATACATGCGCAACTCTTCAATAACCGCTTTTACTTCAGAGCAGAGCATTTGTGAATCAAATCGGGCATTTTCCATGCAATCGGCAAAAATTGAAAGCGCATGCTTCCATGCGTTGCTCGGGAGTCTGAAAATAAAGCTGGTGGTATCGTGGCTGGTAAAAGCGTTGGTATACCCGGTCAGCTTGTGGGTGATGAGATTGATGTCCGATTCTGAGAGTTTATCGGTGCCCTTAAAGAGCATATGCTCAATCAGGTGAGCCATCCCTTTTTCGTGGGCATCTTCATGTTTTGATCCGACATTGTACCAAATTTGGGCTTCAACGCGAGGCACGTGATTGATGGGGCGTGTAACTACCTTCATACCGTTGGACAATGTTTTTTTGAAGACACGAAATTCTGGTGAGCGATCTGTCATGAAAAAACCTATATCGATTTGAGTTAGCAAAATTATTTTATATTCTTTACACTATATCCACTTTTATCAAAAATTGGTTTGCCCAGCGGAGGATATAGCGTATGTACTGGTCAAAGATACTCAAGCCTATCATTAAAAAAATAAAAAAGAGTAGAATTTTTAGTTTTTTTGTAAAACATGCTCTTTATATTTTTTTACGATTACTTTTTGCAACCTATCGACTAAAGGTGCAGGTACATCCATCTCTTAAACAGCCAATCAAGGATAATGAGGGCGTTGTTTACTTTTGGCACCAGAATATTATCTCTGGAATGTATTTTTTCTTTAAATCTGGTGGCGTTGGTCATTGCATTATCAGCCCAAGTAGTGACGGTAAATTTGCTGGGTTTATTTGCGAAAAACTCAACTTCTCTGTTCTGTATGGCTCTTCGTACAAGACTTCCGTTTCATTAGTACGAAAGTCGCTTGGCATACTTTCTACAGAACGTCGGTTGTGTCTAGTTGGTGATGGATCACGAGGGCCTGCATTTCAGCTTCAGCCGGGCATTAAATATTTAGCCGCCAAGTCTTCGCTGCCGGTGATTTTTGTTGAATGTACCGCTCAGTGGGCGTATACGTTTAAAAAGAGCTGGGATCAATTTAAAGTACCGCTTCCGTTTAGCAAAATTATGGTTAAAGTTCACCAGGCTGAATATTGCCATGAGTTGGCTGCAGCGCAATCAGAGTCTTTATCGCAATGAAACTTTACGCTTACGTACAACTGTTGAGTGGTTTTAACCGCCCTTTTTTATATGCCGTTTCGGCTGCACTTGCAGAGCATATTGCAATTGGAACCATTGTCGTTGTTCCGCTCAAAGATAAGTTGGTTGGTGCTGTGGTGACCAGTATTCACCATCAGCTTCCAGAAAAAATTTCGTACCAGCTTAAAGAAATAGCAGCGATTGAGCCGATGCCCGATGACCCGTTGTATCAAAAATTTGTTAAAACGGTCGCTGCATACGCGTTTGTCAGTACGCTCCATTTTTCAGGAAGAATTAAATCGTTTCTGCATGAACAAAAAACAGCAGATGCAAAAGATTCTCCAAGTATTTTGCCATCAATGCTCACTGAAAATGTACAGCTGACTGACCAGCAGCAGGCAGTAGTTGATTATCTTGAACCGTTTATCAACCAATCGGCGTACGCGCCAACAGTGATACATGGTGTTACCGGTTCTGGAAAAACTGAGGTTTACAAAAAACTTATTACTCAAGCCTTGTCATTGGGCAAGTCTGCAATTTTAATGCTTCCTGAAGTATCGCTTGCGGTACAATTTGAGCATCGTTTACGCAAGCAGCTCCCTGGAGTTTTGATTTTTGGATTTCATTCTGCAACCAATGTCACGGCAAAACGTGAGCTTTGGCAAGCTCTTTTGGACCATAGGCCAATGCTCGTGATTGGAGTTCACTTGCCCATCATGCTACCCATGCATAAGCTGGGAGTCATTATTATTGATGAAGAGCATGAACAGGGTTTTGTTGAGAAAAAGCACCCCAAGCTGAACAGTAAAGAGTTGGCACTCTGGCGTGCAAAAATTTATGGCATTCCTATTGTGCTTGGTTCTGCGACGCCATCGGTTAATACCCTTTTTCAAGTTGAAAAGCAGGGCTGGAAGCTTTTCCAAATTACGCAGCGATTTGCCGGTAAATTTCCAGAAGTTAAAAAAGTTTTACTGACCGAGCAAGATCGCCGACGCAAATATTTTTGGGTGAGCAAAGAGCTTGAGCAGGCTGTTAATCAAACGCTTGCCCGCAAAGAGCAGGTTATTATTTACATTAACCGTCGCGGATTTAGCTTTTTTGTGCAGTGTAAATTGTGCGGATTTATTTTTCAGTGCCCTCACTGCTCGGTCAGCTTGACGTTGCATATGACGACAAAGCCGGGGCACGAGAAAAAAAGTATGCTCTGTTGCCATTACTGTGAATACAAATTAGTGCCTCCCAACAGCTGTACTTCGTGCAAGGCGGGTTCAGCTCATTTGCTGAAAAAAGGAATTGGAACCCAGCAAGTGGTTGAAATTTTTCAGGAGCTTTTTCCCCATGCGCGGATTGCTCGTGCAGATCTTGATTCGACCAGCAAAAAGAAAACATGGCATAAAACGGTTGAGCAGTTTGAGCAGGGTGAGCTTGATATTTTAATTGGAACCAAGTCGGTTACCAAGGGATACCATTTTCCATTCGTAACGCTGGTAGGCATTTTATGGGCCGATTTGAATTTGCATTTTCCGGCTTACAATGCCGCTGAAACAACCTTGCAGCAGATTATTCAGGTGGCGGGGCGTGCTGGGAGAGAGCACGAAAAGAGCACCGTGATTGTTCAAGTGCTCCATGATCATCAAATTTTTCAGTATGTTAACGAAGAGCGATATTTAGAATTTTGCAAAGAAGAACTTGCTATGCGCCAGATGGCAAAATATCCACCTGCTTTGCGTCTTGCAAGTATTGAGTTGCGGC
Source organism: Candidatus Dependentiae bacterium (assembly GCA_018266175.1). NCBI lineage: Bacteria > Candidatus Babelota bacterium. The sequence continues at coordinate 38,966 of JAFEAY010000010.1, read as the reverse complement.
ACAAAGATGTTGTGCAACTTGAAGCTGATGCGCTTGCTGTATGCGATCAATTGCAACAGTACAACAAGGAGCTTAAGCTTGAGGTGGCTATTCTGGGGCCAAGTTTGCCGGTAGTTTTTAAAATTCAAGATTATGAGATGCGTCATATTCTGCTGAAGGCCCAATCGTTTGGGGCATTGCATAAACTCTTGCAGCAGATTGACCGTTCTGCTTATGTCAGCGAAATTTTTCTGGTAACAAGTGGCGAGTGATTTGCCATTTTATTGTGTTCTGATAGTCTTTCTATCTGTTTTTGTTTTTTTTAATAAAGAGGGGTTTTTGTGTTTAAGAAAGCACTTATTTTAGCATGCCTTTCGGTTGTAGGCATGAATGTATTGGCAGCCGCTTTGCCGGTAACCAAGAATGTATCGAGTCAGAAGTCTGATGGGCCAGCAGCGGCATCGAGCAAGCCATCAAGAGCTGAACTCCAAAAGTGTGTTAAAGAGGCCCGCGCCTATATTGCCAACTTACGCAAAATAGGTTACTCCACGCAAGAGATACAGTGCATTATTGCGGATCAGATTGGTTTGACAATCGGGCAATCTCAAGATCTGTATGAAGGATATGTTACAACAAAAAAGATGTGGATTTTGCTCGCATCTGCTGTTGTAGTTTCATCCGTTGCTGGAATAGTGGGAGCAGCAGCTGGGTTTGTAGGTGATCATCTTGTCAGGAACTATCTTGCAAGACAGCGAAGAAATAATGAATTTAATAATCTAGCAGATGAGTTCCATACCGAACGTTGGAGATAAAAAATGTTGAAAAAAATAGTTATGGCTTTAATTGCCTGCGTTTCTATGAGCTGTGCTGTGAATGCTCAGGAGTCTTCAGCTCAAGAAGGTTGTGAGCAAGAACAAGCATTACTCCAAAACATGCAATTTTCATTGAGTGAATCAGCTCAACTAATTAAAAGCCTTGGAGCATCTGCCCAAGAGCTCAGAAAAAAAGGCTTATCGGATGACCAAATTTTCAGAGCGCTTCAGTGTGAGCTGGAAACGAATTCAAAGTATGCCGGTGTTAAGCACTTTGCAAAAAGAGGTCTTCAGCTTGGTGCACTTGTAGCACTTTCTCTTGCTGTTGGTGCTGTTGTAGGAGTGGCTGGTACAGAGATTTTTAGGGCTCTCGATGAAAATTAAGAGCTTATACGCTTTAATAGAATTTAATTTTTAATAAAAGTAGCCCCCGGTTGAGTAAATTAATCGGGGGCTACTTTTTAGAGTTGAGGAGAAGGGAATGAGAAAAGTTGTTCGTATATTGATTTTGGGTTTTTCTTTGGTAAGTTGCTTTGCATATTCAAGAGATATTGGATCCCCTCACGAATTGGCCAAGGATCATACGCAAGTTGCTTTTACGGAGATTTTTCATCCTCGAGAGCTCAAAGAGCGAGTCGGTGATCCTATGCATTTTTCTTTTACCGAAAAACCATTTGTGATCATAAGCTCTTCATACAAAGCAAGGCAATTTGCCGATGGTTGCCTGAAGAGTATCTTGAATCAGAATTATAAAAAATATCGTGTTATTTGTATTGATGATGCGTCGCCTGATGGTTCAGGTAAGGAGCTTGATCGACTTATCAAAGAGCATCAGCAAGGGCATCGTGTCCAGTTGATACAAAATAAAATTCGTGTTGGAATTTTAGAAAATCTGTATAAAGCTATTCATGGTTGTCGTCCTGATGAAATTGTGGTGATCTTGGATGGTGACGATGAGCTTGCAGATTCTGATGTACTGGCAACGCTCAACCGCGCATATCAAGATTCAAATGTTTGGATGACCTATGGTCAATTTTCAGCTACATCTCAAGAGTATGTCGGGGAATGCAGTCAAATTCCGGATGAAGTTATCAAAGTAAATGCTTTTCGTAGCTACGCGTGGGTTTCGTCCCATTTAAAGACTTTTTATGCTGGGCTTTTTCATTGTATTAAACGAGAAGATCTTCAAGTTTGTGGCCAATTTTTTCCAATGGCAACTGATATTTCTTACATGCTGTGCATGCTTGAAATGGCAGGGTTTCATAGCAAATTTATTGATCAAGTTTTATACCGATATAATACTGCAAGTGCCTTGGGAATTAATGAAGCCGAAAGCTTAGTACGTGATGCATTTGTAGCAATTATCAGAGCAAAAAAGCCCTACGAACCGTTGGCCAATCTTCCGTTAAAGAGTTCAACGATTATTGACGCTCTTCAAAATCAAGAAGCTGAAAGAGTAGGAAAAAAATTTACTGCTCCAGCTGGAGCTCCCATCAAAGGTGTGAACGAAAAGCCGTTTGTTATTGTGAGTACTTCGTACAAAGCAAAGCAGTGGATTGAGCGTTGTTTGGTGAGTGCTTTTAATCAGAGCTATAACAATTTCAGAATTATTTGCATAGACGATGCCTCTCCTGATGGCTCAGGTGAATTGATTGCCCAGGTGATTAAAAAGTATAACCAAGAAGATCGTGTTTGTTTTATACAAAATAAAGTTCGAGTGGGAGCTCTTGCCAACTTTGTTACCGCTTCACAGCTGTGTCATGATGATGAAATTATTGTCCTTTTAGATGGTGATGATGAACTTTCGTGTTCGTATGTGCTCACAATACTCAATGCAATGTATCAAAACCCAGATGTTTGGATGACCTATGGGCAGTTCGCACATTCAGATCCAGGTTATGTTGGGGAGTGTAGTCAAATTCCTGATGAGGTTATTGATGCAAACACCATTCGAGAATATACGTTTGTTTCATCGCATCTCAAAACATTTTATGCTTGGCTCTTTAAACGCATTAAACGAGAAGATTTACAGATCAAGGGGCAATATTTTCATGCTACATCGGATCTCGCGTATATGATTCCCATGCTTGAAATGGCCGGGTTTCACAGTAGGTTTGTTCCTCAGATTTTGTACATTTACAATACTATAAATCCAATCAGCGAAATTTTGACGGTACGTGCTTTGGTTGATGCTATGGCTGCTTTTATTCTTACTAAAAAGCCCTATCAGCAACTTGCTTACGCAAAAGCTGAATGTATCAGAACTCTTCCTACTCTTGAGGGGAATAGTGTTATAATAAATTCTTCTGGTTTATAACGTTTTCCTATGTATCATAATGTGAGGAAGGGATTTCTATGGTTAAAAAGCTTCTTGTGTTGATGTGTGCATCAATGGTGAGTGTTCAGTTATTAGCAAGCACATTAAAAAATGATTCAGCAATTTTTCAGGCTTTGACTGGGATATCGACTGCCCAATCGGAAGAATTAGTTACCCAAGCACGAGGCTGTGTCGCTCAACTCTATCAGATGGGTTTGTCAGAAAAAGAAATCGATAAAATGATCAGTGACCAGCTTGGTGCTGTTGCTCGCATTGGTGCTGACGCAAAGCGTAGTGCCTATGCTCGAGAAACAGATATGTATGCAGGCTATGTTAAAACAAGCACGATGTTAAAGCTGCTTGCTCTAGCAGCCGTTATTTCCGGTGCTGTTGGTGTGGGGATTGGCGTTGGCCTTTGCGCACAAGAATTGACTCATTCTGTTCGTTAGTTCTTAAAAGAATAAGCCCCTATTAATTCTCTCAATAGGGGCTTATTCTTTGTGGCTTGTTAAATTCAAAACATTCGCATAATCATAATTTCAGGAACAGCAGCTCTCAGTTCTGCTTGAGGTCGCGGTTGCTCAGGAGCAATAGGTTCTTGCTCAGATTCTTCTGAGCGAATGCGCGCGCCTGCTTCAGGCTCATGAGTTTGTTCAGTCTCAATAACTGAATCAGAGCTTTTAGCTTGTATTTCTATTTTCTGTTCTTGTACTGGCTCTTGTTCATAGTGATATTCTAATGGTGCTTCTGGTTCTTGTTCAAAAAATAACTGTGCTGGAGAAACCCCGGTTGGAGGAAGCTCGCTTGTTTGTGTTTTTGGTTGAATGTGCGTATGGTTTTCAAAGCCAAGCTCAATAATTTTAGAAATAAAGTCCATCGGTTTAAGTCCAAGTTCTGCAGCTTGATGAAAAATACAGGTTGCGGGAGTTAAGCCGGGCAATGTATTGATTTCTAAAATAATCACGCGTTGCGTACCGGTCGGGCTTTGCTGAGCGTTTTGGTAGAAGCAATCAATGCGTGCATAACCTTTGCAACCAACTGCCGTGTATGTTTTTCCAATTACTTCTTGAACCAAGGTTAGTACTTCTGTTGGGAGCGGTGCTGGGGTTTGGTTTTCACCTTCACCAGGTAGAAATTTTTCTTTGATTGAAAGAATTCCCTCTTTTGCGACCGCTTGTGATGGAGGCAAAACAGTGATTTTATTATTCCCCAAAACGCCACAGGTCAGCTCTGTTCCAACAATGAGTTCTTCAAGCATTGCAGCATCTTTTGAGCCTTCAAAGAAAATATCAAGTTCGATAATTAATTGTTCGATATCATTAATTTTCTTAATCATGACGCTGCAACCGTCATCGGAGGGCTTCAGAACTAAGGGGAATTGAAGTGATGTTATGGTCTGATAAAGTAGTGCAAGTTTATTTTCATAAGGAGCAGATTTATCCCATGCATTTCGTGTTAATAATCGTGATGCAGGGACATTAATGTCTTGTGTACGTAAAAACTCATTGGTTTTGAATTTGTCCATGCACAGTGCGCTTGTCAGTACTCCTGAGCCATTGTAAGGGATTCCCAGCATTTCAAGCATACCCTGTACAGAACCATTTTCACCTTTACCGCCATGGAGCGCAATAAAGATGAAGTCAAAATCTTCTGACAAAGATGACCAGTTTATTTTTTGCTCTGAAGTTATAACGTTTTTAATCGCACGTGTTGAATGCTTAATGAGTTGTTCAGTGCTTAACGCGTAGAGCTCGGTTTGGTTGCATAAAAAGAGTGGTGTGACATGGTACTGGTGAGGTGAGAGCTTGTAACAAACGTTTCTTCCAGATTCCAGTGAAATTTCACGTTCGTTTGAATCGCCACCTAAAAGAACGCCGACACGAATTTTTTTCACCGATTGATTATTCATGATCAAATCTTTCGAGCAATTGCTCAGCAGAGAGAGCTTATCTGAAAGGCCATAAGCTTTAAGTTCCTGCTCGATTAAAAAATTAATAAGCTGCATGTGGTTCATGCCAAATTGTGCGGCTTGATGAAAAAGAAATGTTGCAGGTCCCATGCCGGTTAACGAATTTGGATCAATCAGGACAACGGTTCCGTCATCTTTTACAAAACCGTCAATACGTGAAATAGTTTTAAAATTGAGTAGTTCAGTTGCTTTGATACAGGTTTCGCCTATTTTTTCTAAAATTTCTTGTGAGCAACGGGCAGGGGTAATTTTTTGTGCGCGGCCAGGCATATATTTTTGTTCATAATCGTAAAACGCAGAACCTTCTTCGGGTACAACTTCGGTAATTGGTAAGGTAAACCAACTTCCATCAGCCTTTTGAAGGCAGACGCAGACAAATTCCATGCCAACAATTTTTTCTTCAACGAGCACTTCAACATGATTGATTTGAGAAATAAGAGCGTGTTGTAGGGCGGGGGTAAGCTCTTCAGCGGTGCTTACGACACTCATACCCAGGCTTGAGCCTTCATGAGCAGGTTTAACGATGAAGGGGAAGTGAATATTTTGTTCGTGAAGGAGCGCTAAGATTTCTTGTTGATAAAGTGTTTCAATTTCATTTCTCGTGAGTGTAATGCCACGTGGGGTTGCAATGCCTGTTCCAGCAAAAAGTTTTTTATGAAATGCTTTGTTCATACCGCTGGCGCTGCCAAAAATTTTGCTGCCTAGGTAGGGGATATCAAGGACCTCAAGGGTGCCTTGCAGGATTCCATCTTCACCATAACGCCCATGTTGAGCGATGTAAGCAAAATCGATAATAGATTTTAAATCATCCCACGAAAGCTTGGTTGCTTGCGCATCAAGGCGATGAATAAAGTCTGAAATTTTTCCTCGGTGCAAAAATTTCCATGGAAGTTGATAGAGTGTTCCTGCTTCGGTTTGAAAGATAGGAATAACTTCGTAGCGAGCAGTGTCTAAATGGTCGCAGATGGTTCTACCTGAGTTGAATGAGACTTCGCGTTCAGCATTTTTTCCACCCATTAAAACGCCGACGCGCAATTTTTTTATGTCAGAATTTTCATGTGTCACGCATGTGTCCTTTGCATGAATTTTTTAATAACTAATCTTTAAGAAGAACAAGATAGAAGATGGTGCCCACAGCGTCAAGAGATTCAGCTTTGTTTTGAATAAAACTTTATTTTGTAGCGTGATATAAATTGCTTAACGCCTGAATGGGATTGCTGGCTGCAAAGATTGCTGATGCTGCGCATGCGTAATCAACACCGTGCTCGGCAAGTGTTGCTATGTTGGTTAAACCAATCCCGCCATCCATGCCAATTGAGAAATGCTTTTGGGCAATAATACGTTGAGTAACCAGAGGCTTAATTTTTGAGATAACATCTGGAATAAAAGTTTGTCCTGAAAATCCTGGGTTGACCGACATCAGAAGGACATGGTCAAGATCCATGAGGTGGGGATAAACTTTTTCAACAGGAGTTGCAGGGTTGAGTGCAATGCCTGCATGAAGCTTTTCTGTATGAATGCTCGATACAAGGTGTTCAATGGCTTCTGATTTTTGTAGCGCTTCGATATGAAAGGTAATCATATCATTCGCATTCAGTTTGAGCCTAGAAAGCCACGTGTGTGGGTTATCAACCATCAGGTGAATATCGAGCTGCTTTGATGTTGTTTGTCTGATCCGGTTGATAAAATCAGGACCCCACGTGAGGTTTGGAACAAAGTGATTATCCATGACATCAAGGTGATAGCCATCGCAATGAAGATCAAGCTTGTTGAGTACGCTTGCTAGGTTAAGTAGATCTGCTGAGATGAGTGATGGATAAATCTTCATGTCCAGTTCTCCTTACTCCCTTTTTAGGGGGAAATTTATTTATAAACGCTCCTGAAAATCTGCAACAGGTTCTCCCATTTTTACTGCAGTTTCAAGGCCGAGTGCGGAATGTTTTATAAATTCGTCAGCTAATTTAATTTTTCCTGCAGGGAAAAGGAGAACAATTGTTGATCCTCCAAATGAGAAAAATCCAGATTCGGCACCTTTTTGTACTGCTTCTTCAGCTGTGTACGTTTCAGTAATTTTTCCAACACACATTGCTCCAACAGGCAGCATGAGCGCTGTTCCATGATCTTGAGTTTTAAGTTCAATGAGGTGACGTTCATTTTCAGTTAATACTTGAATACCGCTTTTGTAGGCAACAGGATTGACCGACTCAAGTGTGCCATTGATAATGACTGCTTGTGATGGAGTGCAATCAACCGGAAAATGGAAACGGTGATAATCGTACGGAGCAAGACGGAAAATCATAAGCGTTCCGCCTTCATATTGTTGTGCACGTTGTGCATCACCAACAAATTTTTCAAGATTAAAAGGAAGATCTTTAAGATAGAAAGTCATGGTATTTGAAATGTTTGGAATAACAAAAAGTTTTCCATCGCATGGTGAAGCAACAACTGAAGAACGAGTATCAACGGTGCGTGCGTTCGCCTTGAGCTTGCGTGCAAAGAAATCATTAAATGTTGCATAGGTTGTTTCTTCGTATTCAGACATATCAAGCGCATATTGTTTGATGAACGGTTCTATAGAACGTATGCTGCGTTTGGAATCATAATAGCATCCGACAATTTTACTAAAGGTTCGTAACTTCATAAATTGACGAATACATCTACCAATTGGATTAGTATAAAAAAAAGTAAGTTTTCCCAATTCAGGATTTATTTCTTGAACAAGCTTGCCATCTTGATAATAAAAAATTGCTTGAGCCGGTTTTTCAGTTTTTGTTTGTTCTAATTGTGCATTCATAATATTCCAACTCGTCATTGAAAAAAGCATTGCCGCTTTAATAATGAGTAATCGATACCGAACCATGGGACCACTTTCTATTGCGAAACAAAACCTGTGATATACGTTTTTTGCTAGTATATCACAGGTTTTTAATAACATGCAGTGGATTTAGCCATTCTTTTTTATTGAGCTGCTCGTACGATGACTTGAACCTGCTGGCCGCTTGCATTTCTAATTTTTATATTTCCAATTGAAAACTCTTCAATCGTTGCTTGATTATCTATTACGCGTTGCGTGTCCGCATCTTCAGTTTTGACTAAGTTCTGGAGTGCTGAAGAAAGGGCATCTTGGACTGTTGTTTCATGAGCCGATAAGTATTCGTGTGCGGCTTGGAAAAGCTCTTTAAGGAAAGCTCCTGAGTCCTCTGGATTGCTCAAAAGTTGGCTTACAAGGTGATTGCGTTCTGGAACTTCCACGCTATTTAAAACAATAAGGTAGGGTTTATTGGTAAAAAGCTGACCACGAATATGCTCCTGTTTGGCGTTATTTAAAACGTGGTGAGTGATAGCCATAATGTTGCGACTGTGTGCAGCAGGCTCTGCATGTTCTTTTTTTGTCACTTGAGCTGCTAGGTGTAATATTGATCCAACTAAATTGCAGACAGCTTGATGCTTTTCCTTCTTGCTTGGAGCTCCAATAACATTGCCCGCTTGGTACGATGTTTGTGCAAGGCCTTCAAGAATATCAGCTGCGTCTACTTTTTTTGTATCCTGAGTTGGTGGGTCTTGTGGGGCAGGTGCACTGCAGCCACATTTTGCTTCCTCGCATGATATATCAGATTTTAAGGCTTCAACAACGCCTACAACTGGACAGCCGCAATCTGGGACTGGAGGTGTAGGTTTTGGACAGCCGCAGTCAGGTGTTGTTGGAGTTACTGGGCAACCGGAGTTTTTTGCCCGCGTTTGTTCGACGTCAATATTTCTTCGTGGAGGTTTGCCACAATTACATTTTATTTCAGCATTTACATCCGATGAATCAGCAAATGTTACGACTGGGCAACCACAATCTGGGACTGGAGGTGTAGGTTTTGGACAACCACAGTCAGGTGTTGGTGGTGTTACGGGGCAACCGGAGTTTTTTGCGCGAAGTTGCTCTTCGATTTGGTCTATTAATTCGAGTAAAACATCTCTTCGCGGAGGTTTTCCGCAGTTGCATTCTAAGGAGTATTCTGGTGCATCAAGCAAACCAAGCTCATCGGCTTGTGATTGTTCTTGTGGAGGGGGTGGAGTACAGCCGCATTTTGATGCAACTGTTTCTTCTTGGCTTTCTTGAGGGGTTGATTCTTGTGGAGCTGGTGCGCAAATTCCACATCGAATTTTTTCTTTTCGACCATGTTTTGTTTTGTTTTTGTTGCAGCCACATGCTCTACATGCTGGTTGTTCATAATCATTATGAGTTTTAACCTGTTGCTCTTGGCATGTAGCAATCCCTGGTGAAATGAGTAAGGCAAATAAAAAAAAATTTGGTAACGAAAGCATACGATTCTCCTTTTTTCATGAATGACGCCCTGCGCTTTTACGGTAAAATTGTTATACCTTAAACCATGAGTCTTTGTAAATGGCTCATCAGAAAAAGGACCGATAAGCTATTTTGTAGAGCTTAAGCAAAATTAGAAATTTGGAATAAAACCATCAAGAGGCCATGAATATGAGAAATCAAGGTGTTCATCGATCATCGGTTGATGATTAACTAAAAAGACAATATGTTGAATTTTTAGATCAGTTTTACTGATTGTTTTGAGTAAGCTTTGCATGACAAAGATTTTTTTTCTTATTGACCATGTAGGGTCTAAAATTGACTGATCAAATGAAAGATATGCTTCCTTACTTGTAGTTGCATACGGAGCGTCTTGAAGTATGGCAAGCTTTGAAAGTATATGTTCAGAGTGGGCAAGGTTGATCCATGCACTGACAAGGGTTTTAAGGTTTTCAGCCGGATTACTTCGATGCCAAATCAACGATGTTTCATGGTCGATTGTTCGTTCATTGTCCCAGCAATAAAGCTTTATTGTTCGAGTAGTTGTGGCATCGATAGAAAGATTGTGTGCCTGATGGCGTGAAGGATATGACCACTGAATAATAATAAACTCGCGCTGAACGAGGAAGAAAAATATTCCAGCGCATAAGCAGCAAAGTCCAAGAAGCGCATAGCCCAGAAGTTTATTCACAAAAGCTCGCAAAGGTTATCGATTTCATTTTGCTCAAATTTCTGAGCATTAATTGCTCGATAAGAATCTTCTTCCATATGATAGGTCGAAAATTCCATAACTTCTGCATGAGTTAAAGCAATAAGCCGGTGCCAGGTTAGTTGGGGTATTGCCGCGGTGTCGCCTGGTCCCATGCGTCGAACGGTACGAATACCGTTGTTTTCAAGTTCTAAGATTACTTGTCCTGAAAGAATATAAAAAGTTTCATGCTTGATTTTGTGGTGATGCAATGAGCAGCCATGATTTTGCATGAAGACAAGTTTCTTGCCGCAATAATGTGGGTTATTGACGATCCATTCTTCGTGGCCCCAGAGTTTTGGGACGAGGTTGTCCAGCTGGTCGCGTTTGATATTTTTATTGGTATGCGTTACAAGGGCTGTGTTATTCATGATTTGTTATCTTTGAAAAACTATGTTTGAGTATTTAAAAAACAGGCTTGCCAAGCGTCTATTAAAGAAACAGGCTTGCCCAGCCGTAGCCCGTTAGAGCGAAGGCTGGTGGAGAGGGTCGGATTCGAACCCACGATTCCGGTTTCCCGGAATAACCGCTTTCGAGGCGGTCGCTTTCAACCACTCAGCCACCTCTCCATACCATGATTTCAAATGATAAATTCAATTTTTCCGTACTGTTTTTTCTTAGAAAAACATTGGGTTCTGAGCGTTTTTTTATTTTTTAAAACTAGTTGCATTAAAGATATGTTCGCAGGTATTATGTACAAGAACTAACGCTATGTGACCATTTTAAATCAGCTTTTATCTTAAGTAAATGCTCAACTTAAAAATGCTCAAGTTAAGGAAATGCTCAAGTTGAAAAAAATCTTTGTGTATATCATGATAATGTCAGTTTATTACTCATTAATAGGCACAAAATCTAATGAGGAGTTACCAATGAATGAGCTGAAAACAAGAGCTATTGTGCTTGCAGCAGGCAAGGCAACACGCTTTAAAACAAAAAAGAGTAAGTTACTTTTTAATATTTGCGGTCGAACCATGATACTATATCCCTTAAAGGCTTTAGAAAGTTTGGGGATTCCTACTACGGTTATTGTGGGGTATCAAGCAGATCAAGTTAAGCAAGAAATTCAAGAGGCTCAACTTAAGCAAGTGAGCTTTGTTGAGCAACTTGAGCAACAAGGAACGGGTCATGCCGTTGCTTGTTCTGCACATACTTGGGACCAAGAAAATATTCTAATTATGTCGGGCGACACTCCACTGGTAACTTCAGAGCATTTAAGAAGCTTGATTTTTAGGCATCAAGAAGCAAAATCAGCTATAACTTTTGTAACGACCATGGTAATGGATCCAACTGGTTATGGGCGGGTTATTGAAGAAGATGGTAAGTTTCAAATTATTGAAGAAAAAGATTGTTCTGCTGAGCAACGTAGAATCATTCGTGTCAATGCCGGCATTTATATGATATCTCAAGATTTTCTTGAAAAAAATATTACTAAGCTAACCAAAAGTCCGGTAACTGGTGAAATTTATTTGGTTGATTTAATCAAGATGGCAAGTGATAGCGGGTTAGCCGTTCAAGCATTATCAGTTCCGTTTGATGATGTTCGTGGCGTTAATACACTTCAAGAGCTTTGGGAAGTCGAACAAATTAAGCGATCTGAACTTATTAAATATTGGATGATGCGTGGTGTGCGTTTTGAGCTTGCACAAAGCATTCATTTAGATATTGATGTTGAGATTGGAGCAGGTTCTTTTATCGGAACTGGAGTTCATTTATTACGTGGGACAAAAATTGGTGAAGAATGTTTTTTGAGTGCATTTTCAATTTTAGCCAACTCAGTTGTTGGTGATGGAAGTACTATTCATTCTCATTCTGTTATTCAAGATAGTTCTATTGGTTGCAATGTTCACATTGGACCGTTTGCGCGTATCAGGGAAAATGGTGTTATTGCTGATAATGCTGAGATTGGAAATTTTGTTGAAGTAAAAAACAGCACTATTGGCAATAAGAGCAAAGCAAAACATCTAAGTTATATCGGCGATGCCAATCTTGGAGCAGGTGTTAATATTGGCGCTGGAACAATTACTTGCAACTATGATGGTGCAAAAAAGCATAAAACAATTGTTGAAGATAATGTTTTTGTTGGAAGTAATAATACGCTTGTTGCGCCACTGCATATTGGTAAAGATTCTTATACTGCTGCAGGATCGGTCATTACTAAAGATGTTCCATCAGAAAGCTTAGCCATTGGACGAACTCGACAAGAAAACAAAATTGGTTATGCACGAGAATTAAGAGAAAAGCTTGCAAAGCAAAAAGAGTCATCAGAAGAAGATGATGAGCTATCATTTAATTTTTGTGGTGCCGTAAAAACTAAATCAGATCATAAACAACATGCCTAATCAAAAAGCTGTTACCTTTTTTCATACTGCAGATATACATTTCGGCGTTGAAAATTACGGAAAAATTGATCCAAAGACGGGTATCCATTCCCGTCTTTTGGATTTTCACAAAAGCCTTTCGTCAATTGTTGATCGAGCAATCGAGCAACAGATTGATTTTTTTCTCTTTTGTGGTGATGCCTATAAAACCGCATATCCAACTCCAACGCAGCAAAAGCTTTTAGTTAAACTTTTGCTTAAGTTACAAGCAGCGAGTATTCCTGTGGTTATTGTTGTTGGAAATCACGATCATCCATTAAGTTTTGGCAAAGCTCATTCACTTGATGTTTTTGATTATTTGCCGGTTGAGGGATTTTATGTCTTTTCTAAACCTGAGCTCATGACCATTAAAACTAAAAGTGGATTGGTTCAAATTGTTGGCATTCCATGGCCTGCTCGTAACAATGTTGTAACGCATGACGAGCATCGCATGAAGTCTGCTACCGAGATTACCTGTTATCTGTCTCAGCGTGTTGGGCAATTGATCAATCAGTTAGCCGAACAGATTGATGAAACAATTCCCGCTGTTTTGGCCGGTCATTTAACCGTGAGTAGTGGTGTTTTTTCAGGTTCTGAAAAATGTGCTATTTTTGGTAACGATCCAATTTTTCTTCCCTCACAACTTGCCTTACCTCAATTTGATTATGTTGCGCTGGGCCATCTGCATCGCTATCAAAACTTGAATCCAAATGGGATTCCTGTTGTTTATGCAGGCTCAATTGAGCGTGTTGACTTTGGCGAACGCAAAGAAGAAAAGAGCTTTTGCGCCGTCACGATAACAACAATTGATGGCAAAAAACAATGCTCGTATGATGTCGTTCCTTTGGTAACACGACGGATGATTCAAATTGATGTGATGCTTGAGTCTGGCCTTGATCAAACTCGGCAAATTATTCAAAAACTTGCGACGTATGATTTGAATGAAGCGATCGTTAAAATTATGTATCACATTCCTGAGGGGCAGCCTGATAAGGTTGACTTATTTGAGGTTCAGCGAGCTTGTCAGCATGCAAAATATGTGGTTGGAGTCATTCCTGTTCATAAGCTTGCCAAGCGTGAACGACGAGCACAGGTGAATGTTGATATGGATTTCATGGTAGTCCTTGAAAAGTACATTCAGACAAAAGATTTCCTTGCTTCTAAAAAAGATCCTCTTATGGCCAAGGCGCAACAGTTGCGTGCGCAGCTTGATGCTCAAGAACAAGAGCTCGAGAAGTGAGCAAATGTTTTTTCTTGACATACTTATAGTGGCTTGTTACGATCGTGCCGTGCTTCAGAATAATGCACAAAAAAATTATGTTTGATCGTATACATTCGATCAATAAAATCCCTAAATGAACAATGCTTTATGTATTGTTCGCCCCCCCAACCCTCCAGCTTGTCCTAAGTTGGAGGGAGTTTTTTTAATAGCCAATATTTTTCAAATTTTAGAACAATATCCAATATTGCTTGTTGGACCTTCAAGTATCTGATTATTAACAATAAAAAGTGCTCGAACGATGTAGCGGTTGCATAACGTTTTACTTGTATCGTGATATGAAGCTATTGTGATGGGATCTTTATTTAAAGGGCTTTTGGGAATAAATCCCTGATGAGTAAGTCGATAGACATTATACCCAGCAAGCTGTACTGCAGTATCTTGAATACAAGTAGGTACAGGTACTTCGAGCCACTCGATCGTGGCTCCATGAGCATTCTGAATCATATTGATAATTTTTGGTGACGGAAATTGAAGTGTTGCAAAATGTATTGTTTTTTCATGTGGAAAAAGAAAAATGGTTCTTTGTCTTCTTCCACAATTTGCTAGGAGGACAAGGGTGCATACAATGCTTGCAAGGCGCCAGTTGAGCATAGTCTTATAACGGTTTTGAAAAGATCATAGTAAACTCATCGGCTGCTTTTTTCAGCTCAACAAAGTCCGCTTCTCCAATATCCTTGCTATCAAAAATACTCTGATAAATTTCAGGAAATGTTCCTTTAATGTACATGCTGCATTGAGCTGCAAAAGGTTTAACATCTTCTAAATTGAGTTTATCAAGGTAATTTGATTTAAGGAGAAATAAAAAGATCACTTGATCTACAAATGAATACGTTTCGCGCTCGCCTTGTTTAAGGATTTCAAATGCTCGGTTACCTCGATCAAGTGCTCGTTGACTTGCTTTATCAAGCTCAGAACCAAATTGAGCAAATGCCTGTAACTCATTATATTGAGCAAGCTCTAGCTTTAAGCTTCCGCTCATTTTCTTCATAGCTTTGTTCTGCGCGGTACTTCCAACGCGTGAAACAGAAAGCCCAATGTTAACGGCTGGGCGTATTCCGTTATTAAAAAGTGTTGTATCTAAAAAAATTTGCCCGTCAGTGATTGAAATCAGGTTGGTTGGAATGTATGCAGAAATATCATCGCCTTGAGTTTGGATGATAGGAATTGCCGTCATAGATCCACCACCATGAGCTTGAGAAAGACGACCAGCTCGTTCAAGAAGGCGAGAATGAATATAAAAAATATCGCCCGGATATGCTTCGCGTCCAGGTGGTCGACGGAGAAGGAGTGACATTTCTCGGTAAGCAATTGCTTGATTGGTTAAATCATCATAGATAATCAAAACATCGCGACCTTTGCGCATAAAATGTTCACCAATCGTACAACCAGCATACGGAGATAAGAATTGGTTGAGTGCGCTTTCTTTTGCATCTGCGTCGACAATTACGGTATATTCAAGTGCGCCATGCTTTTCAAGCTGATAAATTAACCGTGCGGTATTGGATTGCTTATGCCCTATTGAGACATAGATACAAATAACATTCTTACCTTTTTGATGTAAAATCATATCAACAACCACCGATGTCTTTCCGGTGCTTCGATTACCAATAATCAGTTCTCGTTGGCCTTTGCCGATGGGAATGAGTGCATCGATAACTGTTGCGCCTGTTTCGAGTGGTTGGTTAACCGGTTGGCGATCTATGATTCCATAAATCGCTGAAGCTTCAATAGGTAAATGTGCTTCTGCTTTAATTGGACCAAGTGCATCAAGAGGTTTTCCTGATGTGGAGACAATTCTGCCGAGCAGAGCATCACCAACAGGAACCTGGAAAACAGTGCCAGTTCGTTTGACAATTTCTTGCTCAATGATGTTTGTTGAACTATCCAGAATAACTGCGGAAACAACTTCTTCATCAAGGTTGAGAATAACGCCAAGGCTTCCGCTTTCAAATTCAACGAGCTCACCAAAGACAGCATTGCTTAGCCCGTATATTTTGCAGATGCCATCACCAACTTTGATTGCAATGCCAATTTCATCAAATTTTTCTTGCGTTTTATTACTCAGAGCTTGTTCGAGTAATGAGAGTATATCGGTATCTTTTTCAATCATAAGCCTACTCGCCGTAAAATAGATTGTTCAAAGTCTTTGAGCTGACGTGCAATCGATCGTTCAAAAAATGATCGATCACTCTGGATTTTTATACCACAAATAAGCGATGAATCAACATCAAATGTGGCTTTAATATTATGCTTTGTGAGTGAACGAATGATCGTGAGTACACGCTCCTTTTCGTTGTCAAGGAGCGTGTGCGAAGTTGAAATCGTAAAGGCTTCAACGTCTTTACTTTTGTTATAGCAGGTTAAAATTTGTTCAATAACAGTATCAAGTAACTCAATACGCTTGTGTTTGATCAGTGTGTTAATAAGCTGTGATGTATGGTGGCAACAGTTAAGAATTTCACCCACATGGTCAATTGCTTGTTGCTTAATAGCATCGTCTATGCGCGACATTCCCAAATAAAAATAAAACCAATGATTTTTTTTCAAAAAGAGAAAAAGTCCGTTGAGATTTTGGAAATACTCACTGTTTAATTCATTTTCATAGAGGTTTAAAAATGCAACAGCGTATTTTCGCGCAATGTTATTATGAGTATCATTCATTGGCCATCCCTATTTTTCAAAGAATTCTTTGAGATGGATTCAATGAGCTTTGTGAGTTCTTGCTTACCCCATTGACCCTCATATTTCTCCGTAAGTTCATCACGTGTTGCTTGAATAGCATAAGGAATTGTCTGAAGTGCAAGAGAGAGCGCAAGGTTTGTTTGTTGGATAATTCGTTTGCTTTTAATCAACTCTATACGCTGCGCTTCATCCCGTTTGAGTTGTTCTTTTTCAGCTTCACGTGCTAAATACCAACTCTGAATTTTTTTTTCAAGCAGCGCATATGTTCGTTTTTGCTGATTGATTTGATTTTCAAGTCGATGATGAGTTGATATCAGTAATTTTTCTTTTTCAAGGATTTCGGTCTGTTTATTTTTTTCCTGTGCGAGCGTTTGATAAAGAAAAGGAATTAAGTACGCCTTGCCTAATTCGTATAATTTATAGGCGAAAAGGGAAAAAAGTAAAAGCTCAAAGCAAACTTCAAGCAAGGAAAATTCAGAATGCATGCGGCACCTTCTTTATCAAAAGCTCTTTGGTTGCGTCGGTTAATGCACTCACCTCTTCTTCTGTCTGATGGCAAATGGTACTACAAGGAATATCAGATAGTTGGAACGGCTGAAACTGGTAGTTTTTGTTGATTTGATCTTTAAAATCAACCGTTTGACGGATCTTTTTTTCCTGAAGATGGAACAAGGCCGTTTCTTTATATTTCAAGTCATCACGCAATGCTTTTCTTAATGCATCTTTTTGCAACAATACTCGTACAATCGGTTTGAAGAAAAATTTTTTCAAAAAAAAATACGTGATCCAGAAATTGAGAATTTGTATCAATGTTGTTGCATTGACTTGCATTGCCTGTTGCTTCCTTTCACTATGCTTTTGATAATTACTTACTGTCCAACATAAAGAACAAGAAGCAGTGATATAAAGAATGCGTAAATTGAAGTTGATTCAACAAATGCGAGTGCTATGAACATAATTTTCATAAGCGAGCCTTCAGCTTCAGGCTTTTTCCCGATACTTTCGCACGCTTGTCCGCCAATATATCCTTGTCCTAGAGAAGGGCCAAGAGTTCCAATTCCCATGCAAATTCCAGCTGCAATATATGCAGCAATTTTTACAGCTTCTGAGGCAGCCATGATAAAAACCTCGTGTTTATTAAAGACTAATCTATGCGACTCAATCCGTAGTGTATCTTAATTATTATGAATTTTAAGCAAAAACTAAATAGATTAAGCAAAAATAAAATATCGCTTACTCAATCTATACAATTTTTTTTAATAAATTTGCTATTCAGGGTTATTAGCTATGATGGTCTTATGTCTTGCTATCATAACTTTAATCCCTGGGTTGTCATCCTGACCAAAGCAGGGATCTACTTAAAAACAATCTTATTCTATGGATTCCAGATCAGAGTCGGGAATGACAACCTCTGGAGTCAAAATCTTGCACAATGTATAAAATAACCTCTGTAATTTAGAGTGAAACGCGTCCCAAAAAGTTTGATGGTGGAATTATTGGTGTTGTAACCTGCGCAATAAAATCATTAATTGATTGGAGATGACTTCTTTGCAAATGCAGATTTGTTTCAAATTCATTATCACATTCAAGGGTGAGTACTGGGATTTTTTGAACGTAGACAGGGGTATCGTTTTGATGAATAAGCCAGTTTTCATGCTTGTGGTGAAGCGATTGTAAATATTCTAGGGTTACACTGGTTTCTTCGCTTCGATTGCGCTTAGTTAATCGCTGATGACTTACTTTTGGTGATGTGCGCAAATAGATAAATCCGCTCGGTTGTGGCATGTATGAGCCGACAAGCCATTCAAACCAATCTTGATATATTTGCCATTCAAGTGATGACATGAGTCCAGCTTCGAAACAATTTTTGGCAAAACAGAAGCGATCGGAATAGACGGAACGTTCAAGTATTTTAGTCGAAGAGCGGTCGTCTTTGCTGAGTTGTTCAAGGATTGCTTGAATACGTGAAATAAAAGCATACGATTGAAAGGTGTATGCCCATCGCTTGGTATCGCGGTAAAAGAGGTCTAATAAATTCTCTTGGTCACTCATGGTTTGCCATTTACTCAACGGTTCGTTGATAATGTCTACACCAAGGTTTTGCTCGAGAAGTCTCAACAGTGTTGATTTCCCTGCACCGATATTGCCCTCAAGGATAAAGAGCTTAGACGGTTGGTTTTTATGTGTCATCATAAAAGGTTCCCTTATTTTTAATTTCAATTTATAAAATTATATGGCCAGTCTTTAAAATTGTTTGGATAGTCTAACGCTTTAAGGATGACTCGACTACCTTTGTTTTATTTTTTTTGAAAAAGAGCTAAATCGGGGGGGGCATTGACAATTCTAGTGATTATAGTTTACTTTTCTGGTTACGCTTACGCGGCACAAGGAATGTCTCAGATTGTGGCGTGACTATCGCTTAATTAAAGTAAGCGAGGTTCTTCTTAAAATAAAGTTCTTATGCGGGTTGTCAATTCTCAAGTTGAGCCTTTTAATGGAATGTATCGCTTGGCACGTTATACCCAGCAGCAATGGATGTGGCATATTATGAAATTTGATCTAAAAAAAATAGTAAAGGGTCTTGGAATTTGTTTTTGTTTTAGCTTGTTTCTGCAAGCTGACAATGAATTTTCCGGTGACTTTGACTTCTCAGATGACATGTTTGTCCTTGATTTGAGTGATATCGAGGCCTTTGAAACCGAGCATGGGTTTGACATGTTTAGGTCTACGCTGAGTCCGCAGGATCTTATATTTTTTCTTACAGAAGAAGAACCTCCTGGTTCGGGAACAAGAGTAGCAAAAATAAAAAATCCCTTAATTAATCAAACCAAAGCGCCTGTTGGCCGTGATATCTTGTATCTTCTTCCGCATAAAATGACCGCACTCGAGCGTGGCGGTTTTGCATTGCACTATTTCTTTAATATGACCAATCGGATGAAGTTTACCCTTAATGATCTGTTTGATTCTCAGACGATTGATGGGGTACTGGATCAGTTGATTGCTTTGTCTCCACCAGAGTCGGCAGCCGAAATTTCTTCAGTGATTCCAATTTTTAAGAAAATGACTATCCAAGAGCGAAAGACCGGTATTCTTGGGCAATTTGGATTTATTAAAGGTCCGTGGATGCTTCAGGCGCACACATCGCTTTTGCTTGGTGAGCGTAATTTCTGGTTGAGCAAAAGTGATCAACGTGAGTCCAAAGAGATTATGCGGCGACTTTTGGGTGAAGGTGATGCATTTGATGAAAATGAACTTTTCAGAATTCGTGTAGGTCTTGGTGATACACGTTTGAAAGCTGGTTTGAATACTGTTAATGCACCTAACATGCAAATAGACGTTGGTTTTGAAGGAATTATTCCAACCAGCGAAATTTTTAATTCAGTGAAACTTAATACAAATGTACCGGATATTATTGGGGAAGTGGTGAACTTGCGCGAAGCTCAAGACAATGCTTTGCCGGTGTTGCGTAATATACGTGATTACCTGATTAGTCCGCGTATGGGAAATGGTGGACACTTTGGTTTAGGATGTTTCTTTGAATCAAAGATTGGAATTTTTCATGATATAGCCCAGTTGTGGATGCGTCTTTCTTATGATAAATTGCTTCCAGGCAAAGAAGATCGTTTGATTATGGTTAAGCAAGTTGTAACACCAGAAGAGCTTGGTGCTGCCTATTCTGCTTCAGATAAGGAAGCTGCTCAGGTATTAAATGACTACTTAGAACAATATATTTTTCCACCAGCCTTTAGCGTTGGTGTGAATCCGGGTGGTGTCATTAATTTTGTGACGAGCCTTTCGGTTGATATCAGGCGTATGCGTTGTGCTTTTGGCTATGATTTTTATGCGCAACAAAAAGAGCGGATTAAGACGCTTTATGGGACTCGTCTTATGAGAGATGATGGAACACCCCTTCAGCTCAGCGATATTCGTATTGATGATGCTGTTTCTCAAGAAATAAGACAGCACAAAATTTTTACTGAAATGCTTTATAAATTAAAGACTACTGACAAAAATAGCATGAGTCTTGGACTTGGTGGTGATTATACAATTTCCAGTAGAGAAATGGGTCGAGATTGGACTTTATACCTTAAGTTTACTGCATCATTTTAACGATTAGTTGTTACTGCAATAGAGATAAAAATCCTTTGAGGAGGAATTATTAATGACTTCAAAAAAACTTTTATTAGCAAGTGTTATTTGCTTTTCATCAAGCATTGCTTTGGCATCTGTTTCTGCCAATAAAAATTTTGATGTGTACTGTCAAGAACCTGTAGTGTGCGAACTCAAGAGCCAAGAAATGGGTCTTCTTGACAACATGCTTGCGCTTTTTCCAATTACCATGGTTCGAGTGAAATGTTCAGAACAGCAGGCTCGTACCGTACAGAAAAAAATTCAAGCGCATCTCAATATGCAACAACGATCAATTGCTCAAGATCAAAAGCTGATTCAAGAACAACTTAAATCGGTTATTGAGCCGGTTAAGCAGTTTTTTGATTTAATTAGAAATTACAAAGATGTTGCTCAACCACTTGTTAAAGAATGTTTGGCAACGCAGCCGTATCGAACAGGTAAGACACCCGATCAATCATTGCTCTATCAATTTTTTAATAAACAAGGATCTATTGATACACTTGCTCTGCAAGAAGTAAAATCAATTGAAGACCTTACCATTTTGTGTAATGACATCATTTCACTGTGTGGTTGTATCATGAAGAGCACATCTCCTCGATCAAAAGCAGCTTTTGAAAAAATCATGAAAGAATTGAATAACAAAAAACAGCAACCACAAACTGCTGGCGTATAAAATAGGCATTGCACAGGTATTATGAGCAACGACATAACCGAACTTTCAGGCTCAGTTGAGCGCGTTATTTTTAAAAGCCCCGATAACGGTTTTTCGGTGATTTCGCTCAAAGTGAATAAAACTGATTCGGTGATTGCTCGTGGCCACTTTGCGGACTTGCATCAAGGTGCTCAAGTAACGCTGCAGGGAAGCTGGATTTTTCATCAAAAGTTTGGGCGGCAATTTCAGGCACAGTCAGCTGTGGCAAAGCCGCCCTCTTCTATTGAAGGTATTCAAAAATATCTCGCCTCAGGTCTCATTAAAGGGATCGGTCCTAAATATGCCGAAAAGCTTGTACAAAAATTTGGCGATCAAACGCTTGAAATAATCGATCAAGAACCGAATAGGCTTTTTGAAGTGAGGGGTGTTGGGCAGGCTCGTGTACAGCTCATTATCGACGCATGGCAAGAGCAAAAAGAGATATCAAAAGTGATGATCTTTTTGCGGTCCAAAGATGTTTCAGCAAGTTTTGCCGTAAAAATTTTTAAAATGTACGGACAAGCTTCAATTGAAAAAATTCAAGAAAATCCCTATAGACTTGTTGATGATATTTGGGGTGTTGGGTTTAAAACTGCGGATCAAATTGCACTCAAAATTGGCTTGCCTTCTGATTCAATAGAGCGTGTTAAAGCAGGCATTCTCTATGTCTTAGGTGATGCAACAAACAATGGTCATTTGTACAAGCTGGTACAAGAAACGAAAGATGTTGTTTTAGAGTTGCTTGGTATTGACGCGCACGTTTGTGCAGACTTACTTAAGCGTGCATTACATAGTTTGCATCAGCAAGATAAAATTAAGCTTATTTCGTATAACGACCAGCATTATCTTTCGCTCCCCAAATTTTATTATTCAGAAATTGGGATAGCGAAAAAGCTTGAACGGCTGCTTTCAACACAAACAAGATCTCTTGAATTTGATATTAATCAGATTTATCAATCAGTCAGAAAACCCGATGCTCGCGGTGTTGAGCTTAATGAAGATCAGCAACGAGGTATTTTAACCTGCGTTCAAAATAAAGTTTCTATTATTACTGGCGGTCCAGGAACCGGTAAGACGACCATGATCAAGCGGCTTATTCAAGAACTTGAAACATTTAATGTACGCTTTAGGCTTGCAGCGCCAACTGGGCGTGCAGCAAAACGAATGTTTGAAAGTACGGGAAGAAGTACCGAGACGCTTCATCGGCTTCTTGAATTTACACCAACAAGTATGGGTTTTGCGCGTAACGAAGAAAATGCGCTTGAGCTTGATTATTTAATTGTTGATGAAGCCTCGATGATCGATGTCTTTTTGATGCACTCGGTGCTCAAGGCAATGCCGCATAATGCGGCGCTTGTTATGATTGGTGACGTTGACCAGCTGCCATCAGTTGGTGCAGGCAATGTATTAAATGATCTGATTGATTCAAAAAGAATTGAAGTTGTTCGGCTGACACAAATTTTCAGGCAAGCACAAGACAGTATGATTATTGTCAATGCTCACCGCGTCAATAATGGAGAGTTTCCTGAGTCACCAAAGCCCGGGAGCAAGCGAGATTTTGCATTTGTTAAACAACAAGAGCCCGAAGAGTTGTTTCCCCTTTTACGCACCATTTTCTTGAATAAATTCCCGAGCATGGGAATTCATCCTGATGAAGCAATTGTTCTGACTCCGATGAATCGTGGGACCGCTGGTACTGTGCGTTTGAATCAAGAGCTTCAAATGATTTTGAATCCAGTTAACGATGAAGCCAAACAAATGATGCAGTTTGGTACGCTTTTCAAAGTGAACGATCGGGTTATGCAAATCCGTAACAACTACGATAAGTTTGTTTTCAATGGAGACATTGGTTCAATTATTGATATCAACCGCGTTGATCAAAAAGTAGTCGTGCGCTTTGGTGAACGCGACCATGAATACGACTTTGCGGAGATGAATGAGCTCACGCTTGCATACGCTATTTCTATTCACAAGAGTCAAGGCTCAGAATTCAAGGCGGTGATCATACCACTCTTCATGCAGCATTTCATGCTGCTTCAGCGTAATCTCATCTACACCGCAATTACGCGGGCAAAAAATTTGTGTATTCTTGTTGGCCAGTCTAAAGCAATTGCTATGGGCATTAAGAATGACAAAGGTGTTGAACGTTGCACTTTCTTAAAGCAATTTCTTACCTCTGATTTACAAGCGCGTTAATTTATTTTGATATAAAAAACCCCTTGATTTGTCTTATGATTATGTGCAACTCTACCATCTGTATGAGTTAAAACTTCTTCACGTTTGCAAGATAAAGGGTATCTCTTTATCAGAAGGTAGAATCATGAATTCCAAAAAATATTATACCGTTTTAAGTCTTGTTTTATTGCTTGGTTATTCCTATGTCAATGCTTTTGTTGTTTTAATTAATGGAACTTGTTCCGCTGGAAAAACAACTATTTCTCATAAGTTAATTGATCTTATGAACGCTGATTACAAGCCGGTTTATTATATTTCGGTTGATGCAATTGCCCGAGAAATTGCGCAAATAAATAATTCAAGCATGGAAAGCTCTGATACTGAAAGTCAATTTTACAAACAAGCGATACAGCAAGCAATTATTGAAGCGAAGCGTCAACACGAAGAGGGAAAGATTGTTATTGTTGATGTTGTATTATTTAATAATGAAGAAGTAATGAAATTCAAAAATGAAATTGGAGAAATTTTTGTTAAGCATGTGTTGATTTATGCTGATCTACAAACCCTATTTCTTAATGTTACCCAAAGAAATGATGGTGTTGATGAGCTTGAAAAGAGATCATTGTTTTTGCCATTTCAACAATATTTACATTTTTATACGTATCTTCAAGAAGAGTTAACTGAAGGCGAATGTGCTCGCTTTATTCAGTTAAAATTAAGTGATATTAAGATCATTTGCGAAAAAATATATACCAGAATTCTGCCTCAGTCCAAAAATAGTGGTGTTGATGAAAAGGCTCTTGTTGACATACTTTCAAGTAGATTCTGTGAAAATTTTTATTTTTCGGTACGGAATCTTTCGTGCGAAAATCTTTTACGCGGCGTTCGAGTTGTAGAAAAAGATAATAACAGTTTAAATGAGCGTGTTATTGTGCGGGCTCGTATTGCGTTTGATAAAATGTTTGAAAATCTTAAGGCTCATGATTGTGCTTTACAAATTCAAGCATTTATCAAGCGTTTTCAAACCTTTAACTTTTATGCCTAATTCAAGAATGTTTTAATAAACAGATTATTTGATTTGCAGCCCTCTGGCTCTTCTTTTATAATACGCATCATTGTGGTTCGTAAAAAAATATTTATAAAAAAGGGTTTGCCGTGAAAATTCCGTACTCAGCGAGCATCATAACTTTTGGAATAGCGCTTTTTAGTCAGCTCCATGCTATGCAGGATCAGTGGGCCCGTGACTTTTTATCACATTATAGTTTTAAAGGAGATGAGCTTGTTCTTCATCTTGGGTGTGGTAATGGGAATATTACGCACTATATTTCAACGCTTGTTTCACAAAATAGTGTGTATGGATGGGATGCTTCGCGTCAGGCCATTGCTGATGCAAAAAGAAAATACCCATCAAGAAAATTTGAATGGCTTTCATTCAGCAATCAAAGGCCTAAAGATATATCAGTAGAAGGGCTTTATGATATTGTTTTTTCATGCAGTCTCTTGCAAGATTTTGGTCATGAAACACATCAAGACATTTTAAAAAAAATCAGTAGAAGTCTTGTCCCTGGAGGCAAAATGCTTCTGGTGATGATGCAAAAAGATTTGTCTGAAGTTTTTACTTGTGCAGAACAATTGAGTAACTCTGAACATTGGGCTCCGTACTTTGTAAATTTTGCCTACACGGGGCTTACATTCACCATGCAAGCTTATGAGCGATATTTATTTGATGCAGGATTTGAACAGTTTTATTTCAATAAAGTAGTTACCAAAGAAAAATTTAAAAATCGAAAAGCTCTTTGCGCATGGATCAGCGAGCAATCTGAGCATGTGCGTCATCTCAAGGTAGAGGATCAGGCATCGTTTATTGACCGCTTGCTTGCATATATACTTGAAAAAAATCCTGAAAATGAACAGCAAGAAATTGAGCTTAATTTTTCAAGAATTGAAGTCATTGCTCAAAAATAATTTGGATTTGTGAGCAGTGCAATGAGTTCATCAATAATTGCTTCATTTTGAGTGCTCCAGGAATGATCTTCTCCATGTATATCAGGATCAGCTAATAAAATTTCTTGAGCTGATCCTTTTTTAATAACAATAACCGTTACCCAATGGTTACCATAATCTGTTTCATATGACCAGAGAATCGGTGCAATAAGCTCATTCGATGTCTTAAATTCCTGAGAAAGTTTTTTTAAATTATTAACATCTTCTTGGGTAAATTTTTCTTGAGTATCATCTTCAGGGTAAAATTTTTTGACGATGATCATTTTTTTCAGACATTTTTTCATAAAGCTTGTAGCATTTGTTTTTCCAAGCTGCATACTTTGCGTAAGATTTTCAAGATCGCTTGGAAGATCAATAGGGTTATACATAACAGAATAAAGTGCGGGTTTAGGCTGGGCACGATATTGCATTGGAGGGTCATAGGAAGTTCTGGCAGCTTCAGGATAATTCAGCCGTATTCGTTCATGGAGCCAGGTCATTGCCCATGGCGCCGGTGCAAGGTTAATTTGAGGCTCTTTTGCAAGATGTTTAAAAACAGCTTCCCGTCCAAGCGTTGCAACATTCAGTGGAATTTCAATTTTGGGTTGCTGGGCTAATTCTTTTGGCCACTCAAGAAGTCTGAGAAATTTCATACCACCTTGAAATTTTTGAATGAGTTTCGCTTTATTTGCTTCAAATGTTTCTTGAGGAAATGTAAGAAGCTTGCACAGGTAAAAAGCATTTTTAATTGAATGAAATCCACACAGCCATCCATCGCGTGCAAATTGGGGGTCAATAGTTTTGAGCCAGAGGTTTGTTGTTGCAAGTTCTGTTACAGTAGCTTTCTTAAAATGTTGATTGAGAACTTTGACATCATAGAAATCAAAAATTCCTTTTTTTTTCTTTTTTAAAGTAACAATTGGGTTTGTTGCATCAATCTCACCAAACGTGCGTTCTGGTTTTAAGCTTTCAAGCTCTGTTTTTAATTGTGTAAGACTTTGAGATAGTTGTTGCAGTTTTGTTTTGAGGATAACCAGCGATTGTTGTAGGGCTGCAAGTTGACCCGATAAGTCTGCGTGTAAATCATTTTCAAAATTCAGAAAAACTATGATCCAGAGAAAGATTAGTTTTCTCATCTTTGCCTTTTCACGTTATTATAAGCAACTATTTCTTGTACCAGATATAACACAAAGCGTTTACGATATGGTATGGTTCTTGAAATAAAGAAAATAAATGATTACAAATACGGGAGAAAACATCATGCAAGAAAAAAGTAAATATAGAAATATCATTTTTGATCTTGGAGGAGTGCTCATTGATTGGCGTCCAAAAGACTTTTTAAAAGCGATTTTTGTTGATCAACCTGAAGTCCTGAAAAAGTTTGCTCAAGGCCTTGGAGGGAATGTTAAAGACGAGTTTGAGAAAATTGGTCAAAGTGCCAACCGTGGAACTATGACGGTTGATCAATTCAGTCAGGCTCTTGCTCAGTCGCTTGATATTGACCTGCATCATGCAGCTTATTATGTTGAAAAGCTTCCATCATACTTGGTTCCTATTGAGCAAGGTCTTGATATCTTGCGTAAGGTTAAGCAAGCTGGGTATAAGGTCTATATTCTTTCAAATTTTCCTCGAGAATGGTTTGATCCTATCGAACAACAATACGATTTTTTCAAGCTCTTTGATGGTGGCATTATTTCGTACCGTGTGGGACAAGTAAAACCGGAACCGGAAATTTATCATACGCTCTTGAATCAATATGAACTTGTATCGGATGAATGTTTATTTATTGATGATTTGCCTCAAAACATTGAAGCTGGGATTGCATGTGGTATTGACGGCATTATCTGCTCTGATCATACCTATGTTGCACAAGAGCTCGAGCGCTTATTTGTTCTTTCTTCAGTACAAACTGATGAAGATAAAGTTGATGTAATAATCTCTCAAACCGATTAAACTTTATTGCACAAAGCGCTAAACTATACATGCTTAATTTTTTTAACGAAGGTTTTTGTATATATGGAAAAGCACAATTCTGCTGAATGTTCATTACACGAATGCACCATCGTTATTCTTGGAGGCACAGGAGACTTAAGTGCACGTAAGCTCATTCCTGCAATTTATAAACTTGTTGCAGATAATCGATTGTGCAAATTTTCTCTTGTTTGTGTCTCAAATGATGATACGCAGATTGCAACCATTTTGGAGCGATCAAAAAAATTTATTCCTGCATTACATGAAAAAACGTGGGCACAAATTCAGAATCATGCCTCGTATTATCGTATGGATTTTCATGAGCAGGTCGCATATCAAGGGCTTGGTAGCTTTTTAAATCAACTAGAAAAAGAATCAAAGCTTGTTGGTAATCGGATGTTTTACTTGGCAACTATGCCAGAGCATTTTGATGCTATTACGCACAATCTTGCGCAGTATGATATTGTTCGACATCAGGCCGAAGAAGAACAAGCCGCTGGAAAACCTTGGTCACGTGTGGTATACGAAAAGCCTTTTGGCACTAACCTGCAATCCGCTCAACAAATCAATCGTTCAATTGCACAAGTGTTTGATGAAAGCCAAGTGTTTCGCATCGACCACTGGCTTGGCAAAGAGCTGGTGAGCAATATTGCGCTTGTGCGCTTTACCAATCGCATTTTTGAGCCATTGTGGAATAACCAGCATATCGATTCAGTTCAAATTATTATGAACGAGACCTTGGGTATTGAAGGACGCGGGCGCTATTATGATACCTACGGTATTTTAAAGGATATGGTGCAAAACCATATGCTTCAGCTGTTGGCACTCATCGCCATGGAGGCCCCGCATCGTTTAGTTGCTGATGACATTCGTGATGCAAAAGCAGAAATTTTAAGAAAAATTTCAGTTGCTTCAGCTATCCTTGGTCAGTACGATGGATACTTGAACGAAGCTGATGTTAATCCCGAATCAACAACCCCAACCTTTGCAGCACTTAAAGTCTATGTTAATAATCCACGCTGGGATGGAGTTCCATTTCATCTTAAAACTGGAAAGCTGCTTGATACGCGGATGGCCTGCATCCATATAAAATTTAAAAAAGTTGATTGTTTGCTTGATGCATGTCCATCAGAGCAAAATTCTTTGACGATTAACATCAACCCACATGAAGGTTTTTATTTAGTGCTCAATGTCAAAATTCCAGGTGTTTCAAGTCAAGTGACTCCGGTAACGATGAACTTTTCTCACGCGGCGCTTTTTGGCCCTAATACTCCTGAGGCATACGAATTATTGCTCAGCGATGTCATTAGAAAAGACCATGCTACATTTGTGCGCAATGACGAAATTGAACTTTCATGGAATGTTATTGAACAGATTGACCGTATGAATCCTGAACTGTGCACCTATGCTCCGGGAAGCAAGGGGCCAACTCAGTTACAGAATCTAGATCCAGAAAGAAAGATACAATGGCACATTTAAAAATAGGACTTGTTGGTCTTGGGCGCATGGGGCTTTCGATCGCGTATCGTTTGGTTAATGCAGGGCATGAAGTTGTTGGTTTTGACTTTAGTGAGCAGGCTCGTCAGCAAGCTCAGGAGTTGGGTGCAGCAGTTGTTACGCAACTCACCGATATTACACAGAATCTTGATGCGCTTTGGCTTATGGTCCCGGCTGGAAATCCTGTTGATGATGTTATTCAGCAGGTATTGCCAACATTGTCAAAAGAAACAATTATTGTTGATGGTGGCAATAGTAACTTTCATGATTCAATCAGACGTGCAAAACTTCTTGCAGAGCAGGGCATCGCCTTGCTTGATTGTGGAACATCGGGTGGTTTGCATGGTCGGGATATCGGATTTTCACTCATGATTGGCGGTGACAAAGCTGCATACGAAACATTAATTCCTGCATTTCAGGCGCTTGCAGCGCCCAATGGTTATGAGTACATGGGGCCAGCAGGTGCCGGTCACTATGTCAAGATGATTCACAACGGCATTGAATACTCAATGCTTCAGGCCTATGCCGAAGGTTTTGATTTACTCAAACATGGCCACTATCAAAATCTTGACCTTGAAAAAATAAGTTCAGTCTGGTCCAATGGTTCGATTATTCGCTCATGGTGCCTAGAGCTTGCGCATCAAGTTTTTAAACAAGATCAAGCCCTTGAGACAATTTCTGGAGAGATTGGCGAAAACAAAACCGGTCAATGGACACTTGATGAAGCCAAGTTGGCTCATGTTCCCATGAAAATGCTTGACCAAGCACTTGCAGTTCGTGCCTGGTCACGTGCGTCTGGTGGTAATTATGGAACCAAAGTTGTTGCAATGCTCCGGCATGCTTTTGGTGGCCACTCGATTAAGAAAAGAGAGATCTAACAATGCTTGAGAACAATTTTCAAGATTTACTTATAAAGATTATCAAAGCTCATCTTCCGGCCTGTAAGATTCTTTTATTTGGATCACGAGCACGAAGTGAGCATGGTTCTCGCTCGGATATTGATCTTGCATTAGATAATAGTCAAGCTATTCCAGGACATGTTTTGTTGGAGATTAAAGATGCGGTTGCAGAATCAAATGTCCCTTTTTTCGTTGATATTGTTGATCTGCATACAG
The DNA here is from genome assembly GCA_018266175.1 of Candidatus Dependentiae bacterium. Lineage (NCBI taxonomy): Bacteria > Candidatus Babelota bacterium. The sequence continues at coordinate 8,945 of JAFEAY010000010.1, read as the reverse complement.
CTTCAGATCGGTTAAAAAAAGAGATAGAACGAGATGGGGTTTTATGGAACAGCTAAAATTGAAACATGAGCAAGCGTGCAAGGCGGTTAAGACGCTTGAAGACATTCTTGTTCGTTTAGAAAAAAGTAGATCAGGCGACAAAAATCAAGAAGACTTTATTGTGAATCGTGATGCAACAATTCAGCGATTTGAATATTCGGTCGATACTACCTGGAAGTATCTTAAGCTCTTTTTATTTAAGTTTTACGGTGTCGAAATGAACAGTCCAAAAACCGTTTTTAAAGAAGCTTATAAAAATCGTATTATCTCTGATCATGAAATTACCTGTGCACTTGATATGGTTGATGCACGGAATATGACTTCTCATGCTTATGACGAAGAGACAGCTGATCGGGTTGTTGAACAAATACCACGGTTTACTATTTTACTGAATAAATTATTGGCTCTTTGCTCTCCAGATTCGAAGAATAAAAAATAAAGAGTAGCTTGCATGAATTATAAAAAAATCATCGATATCAGCTGGCCAATTTCAGAAAATATGACCGCATACAAAGACAGAAAAGTAGTCGCGGTTACCCATACCAAAACCTGGGAAGCGGACAAAGCACGCGAGGCGCTTATCACGCTGGGCACCCATACCGGAACCCATGTTGATACACCACCACATTTTATGGAGCAAGGTCCAACCATTGACCAGCTCGATCTTGCAAAGCTGATTGGTCCATGTACTGTTTTTGATATGACGCATATTCAAGATTCGATTGGTTGTGACGATTTGGAAAAGCTTCCAATTCAAGCGGATCAGATAATTTTATTTAAAACAAAAAATAGTGCACTTGAACCCCATGCCCCTTTTAATCCTCAATTTATTTACTTGAATGCATCGGGAGCTCAATTTCTTGTAGACAAAAAAGTGCGTGCGGTGGGGATTGATTATCTGGGAATCGAACGTGGCCAGCCCGGACATGAAACGCATCTCTGGTTGCTTGAGAAAAATATTCCTATCATCGAAGGCTTACGCCTTAGTCATGTTCAGGCTGGAGAGTATTTCTTTTGCTGCTTGCACTTGGCTCTTGCTGAGCTTGAAGCAGCGCCAGCAAGAGCAATTTTGATGCAAAAGTAGTGATGGAGTGTTTTATTGGTTGAGAATTGAATCAATCAGTTCTTGTATTGGCTGAGTATCAAAGGGAATTGGGTAATTTGGATAAGCGGGGTTTCTTCGCACTCTGAATTTAAATTCTTGATGGATTTCTGAATCAAGAGATTTAACGGTTTCTCCTTTGGTGTTTTGTATATCTAAATTTGCGTTGCGATTATAAAGGTTTGCAAAAATTTCTTTAAATTGAGAAGCATTATTTTTATTTTTTAAGATGTATGTCAAAGCAGTTTCACCATTTTCCATGATCGGTCCATCAATAAAAAAAATTTTCTTTATTGGCTTTGTAGAGTTCTTTGTTATCGATTTTGTTACTGCCTTTCTGAATTCAATAATAGATTTTTTACGGTCGTCAATTTTTTTTCTTGATTCGTCGTCATTGATAGTGATTGTATACACCGTGTTATTGTGCTCGCAATAAAATGAAAACTTAAAAGAATCATGTTTTTTTGCTAGAAATGCCAGCCATTCTAAATGGGCACCCATTGATGCAATTTTGAGTGGAGTATTGAGACAGTTGTCTTTTTGGTTTGTCAGTAATTTGACAAAAAAATCTGAATATATGTTCGCATCAAGTTCAATTTCAGTTGGTTCGTTATTATTGTGATTGTTATTGTTATTAAAGTGCCGAGGTTTAAACAGTGTAAAAAATTGGCTAACTGTTTGTTGTATGTTAGAAAATTGTTGATATTGGCGTTGTGGTCTTAGAGCATCACTTGGTGGAGCATCCATTGCGTGTAACTGTGCGCATACAACAGGAGTAATGAGTAGGAAGAAAAGAAAATTTTTAAATTGTTTCATTCGGTTTCCTTTTCTGGTGCTGCAACATGTGCGTCAGCAGCTTTTTTCTCAGAACGCCATTCCAAGAATCCTTTAAATGCTTCTTTATCACAATATTTTGTTACAGATTCAAGCTTGATGATCTCGTCAATACTGGGTTGTTCCTCCAGAGCCCCAAGATTTTTTAATTCCTCTATCAAATCGAAATGCTCAGTTTGGGCAGCAAGAACAAGTGCTGTTTGCCCCTCTGTATTGAGTGGCTGATTGAGATGCTGCTTATCTATTTCAGAAAACTCGGGAATTGTTTTTGTGATGCATGCTTGTTCAATTTTGTCTCTCAAAGCAACAATTTCTGTGAATGGTTTTTGTCCTGATTCAAGCAAGAAATGCAGCCAGTCTCGTGATCCAATCTGTGCTGCAATTTGCAAGGGAGTTACACCGCCTTCAAGCATTTGATTTTCGATGACGGCATCTTCTTCTGCAAGATTACCGACTCCCTCATTTGCTCCAAGCCAAAACCACATGTAGTGATAATTATCAGGCTTTGGAACGGTCGATGTAAAATAATCTCTCACGTTTTGAACCGTTACGTCTGCATATGCTAATGTTGCACAGGCTATTGTGCAGAGAAACAGTTTGAACTTCATGTGACTTTCTCCTTAAGCAATGATGGTTCAAAAAATATTGTAGCTGACTTAAGTTTTACTTGTAAGTCAGCTACAGTCAAGGTTGAGCAATGAGCAAGGTTCAACTCATAATCATGTGAGCGTGAGTACCTGCAATATTTCTTTTTTCTGGATCGGCACCAAATTCTTTTAATTGGTTAACTAAAGCTTCTTGTCCTGCTCGCATTGCAAGAATAATTCCCGTGTCGCCAGTATTATTGAGTGGTTGGTTGACGATTTGATTCGTCCATTTTGGACTTTTCATAGGTATCGTGCGGCTTTCTAAAATTGCTTGCTCAAGAGCTTGCTGAAAAGATCTGAGTGAACGAATATTAGCTGAGTTTGAATAGTTAAGAACAGCTTCAATCCATGCGCCTTGTTGTACCTGTACGGCAACATCCAGCGGTGTTATGCCTGTTTCATTAAGAGGATTATTGCTTTGAATGGCTTTAAGAATTTCTGCAAGCTCTTCTCCATAGATACTTGGATTTATCTCAGATGCATCCAAGACACAAGAGTATTTTTCAGGGGTATTTTGTTGTAGAAAACTTTGCATTTGTTGAAGAGTAACATGAGCTTGTGCTGATGAGATACAGGCAGTTATGCAAAGGGCAATTGATGTAGCAATATTTTTCATAAAGCTCCTCGTGTAATAGATAAAAAGAGTATGGTAGGACGATTCATCGATGTTATTTCCATAAGAAAAAGTAGTTGATGAGGGTGTAATTATTTCATGCATTCGCTCAAGAAAAAACTATAAGTTCAAAGATTGCTTAGTTATAGTTTTTTATCATTAATTTCAACGCCAAGTTCGGTCAGTTGGTCGCGTAGTGCGTCGGCACGAGCCCAATCTTTTGCAGCACGGGCAGCTTGTCTGGCATCAATCAATTCCTGAATTTCAGGCGTGATGATGACCATCTCTTCATCTAATGGTTTGAGTGTTAAGCCCAGAACAGACTGAAGTAAAATTTTTACCAGCACTGCAGTTTGGTTATCGCATTGTTTGAGGTTCTCAAAAACAAGTCCCAAAAATTTTGGAGTGTTCAGGTCATCACACAGGGCTTCAAGCATTGCTTTTGTTATTGGATGTGTCATAACAATATTGAGGTAGCTTTCAGTCTGTTCATCAGGGATATCAATGGCTTGCATGCTGGTAACAATTTTTTTGTATGCAACTTGTGCTGCTTGTACATCTTCATCATTAAAATCGATTGGTGTGCGATAGTGGTGTTGAAGCATAAAAAAGCGAATAACCATAGGATCAAATGTTTTAAAGGTATCGCGTAGCGTTAAAAAGTTGCCCAGTGACTTAGACATTTTTTCTTTGTTGATATTGATAAATGCATTGTGGAGCCAGAAGTGAGAAAGCGGTGCATTGTGCAAACATTCCGACTGTGCAATTTCGTTTTCATGATGCGGGAACATTAAGTCTTGACCGCCACCGTGGATATCAAGTGTTTCTCCAAGTAATGCATTTGCCATAACTGAGCATTCGATATGCCAGCCTGGGCGCCCGTGGCCCCATGGCGAGCTCCAAAATTTTCCTTCTTCATTCCCTTTCCAGAGAGCAAAGTCACCAGGATTTTTTTTGCGTGCATCAACTTCAACGCGAACACCGGCAGCAAGATCTTCAAGCTTCTTGCCTGACAATTTTCCGTACGATGGAAAACTTGCAATATCAAAGTAGACATCGTGGTCTACAATATACGCATGACCTTTATCAATCAGCTTGCTGGTAAACTCAATAATTTCAGGAATGTATTGTGTTACTCGGGGTTCATAATTCGGTTCAATGCAGTTGAGTTGATACATGTCTTGATGGTATGCATCAATATAACGCTCGGCAATTGTTCTAAAACCCTCAGGAATACCTTCTTGGATTGCCTTGTTAATAATTTTATCGTCGATATCGGTAAAATTTCTAACAAATGTAACGTTGTGTCCAAGAAATTTAAGCAGTCGTACGAGTAGATCAAAGTTAATGTAGGCTCTGCCATGACCAAGGTGTGAATAGTCATAGGGCGTAATGCCGCACACATACAGTTTTACTTTGCTTGCATCAGCTGGAGCAAAAGATTCTTTTTTTCTGCTCAGCGTATTAGTTAATGAAATATTCATAATAAATAATTATTCTTAATTAAAGATAATGGCCATAGACTTATTTAATCGTATGGCCAATCGTAAGCAATTTGGGTTTTTTTGTAAATAATGTTGTGTTGCTTATTTGAGTAATGATTCTTCTAAAATATCTCTAAAAGCTTCTTCTTCAATAACGCCAAGAACTCGATTGTCTGAGCGAACTTCTTTGCCATCCTTAAACAGCAAAAATGTTGGAACACCGGTAATGGAATATTTTTTTGCAATTTCACCGACTTGGTCGATATCAAGCACTGCGAAGGTGATCTCAGGCATTTGTGTAGAAAGTTTTTTAAAGACGGGTTCCATTTCCTGGCAAGCGCCACACCATGCAGCCTGTAATTTTACTACAACAGGTTTTTCAGATTCAAGAATCTGAGCTTGAAAAGCATCGTGAGATTCGATAGAAAGAATCGACTGGTTGGCCGCAGCTTTTTTAACACTAGCTTTTTTAGAGTCTGAGCATTTACACATTTTGCAGGCTTTTTTATAGCATGAAGAAACCCAATCACAAAATTTAGAGTTACAGCAACCGGACATGGTGAGTAGGCTTGCTGTGGCAAGTGACAACATCAATAATTTCTTTGTTTTCATAATCATCCTTATATAAGAAAAAATACCTATTTGTTTCATAACTTTTTTCCATAATATCTGGAAAATTCACAACAAGTATAGTTACGCTCATTTTGTACAGAAAAATCTATTATTACCATTATTTGTTAAGATTATTAAGGGGTTAGATCAACCATGAAAAAAGCGAAATTTATAAAGTTCTTCGCAGCGATAATTCTTATAGGAGCCTTTGTTACTATTTATCAGCACAACCAAATTATTAAAATTATGTATGAAAAAAGGCGCTTAGAGATCAGAAAAGAGCAACTTGCAAAGGAAAAAATCGAGTTACAAGTTCGCTTGTGTGCGCTTCATGATTATACGCAAACACGAAGCCATGCGAGCCATCAACTCGGTATGACGCCTCTTAAGCTGTCACAAGTCATAACGGTAACGCAGCAGGTTTATGAACTTGATTTTTATCATGCATCATCGCACGATGTTCTTCGTTGTATTGAAGCCTTACATCAAACATCAACAAGGGCGTGATATGATTCAGCACAAAAATTATAAAGTTCGAGTAATTTTAGTCTTTCTTGCATTCATGGCCATTTATGTTGTGTTGGTAACCAGGCTTTTTTTGCTTCAGATACATCAAAAAGATTTTTTTCACATGCTCGCTGTTCAGCAGCATCAGGTTACGCTGACGAGCAACCCAGCCCGTGGCTTGATTTTTGACCGATCCGGCACCGTTGCGCTTGCATTTAATCGAGAGGTTCAATCGGCCTTTATTTTGCCTCATCAGCTCAAGCAGTCTGAAAAAACTAAGCGTTTTGTGCAGGACAATTACCCTGATGTTTTTGCACGTATGAATGAAAATAAAGAACGGCATTTTTTATGGCTTGAGCGACACCTAACGCCAGAGCGTGCTGCATGGCTTAAAAAAAATGGAACGGATGATGTCTCTTTAATTAACGAGCAAAAACGTTTCTATCCTTTTGAGTCGTTAGCGCAGCTTATAGGTTTTACCGATATTGATAACAAAGGAATTGCGGGCATTGAACTTGGGTTTGATAAAACACTCCAAGGGGTTGCGACTCAGATTACTATTCAGCGTGATGCGCGTTCAGGAAATCATTATTTTGAGCGCGCAGTTGATCAGGAGGGAAGTCAAGGAGAATTACTCACGCTTTCGATTGATAGTAACTTGCAATTCCTTGCATTTGAAGAGCTCAAGAAGACGGTTGATGAATATCAAGCAAAGTTGGGTTCTGTCATCGTGATGAATCCTGATACAGGTGAAGTGCTTGCGCTTGCAACCTATCCAACATTTGATCCTAATCAGAAATCATTACCTTCACTTGAGGTGACTAAAAATAATGTGGTGTGCGAATGTTACGAATTGGGCTCGGTTATTAAGGCATTTTCTGCTCTTGCAGCACTTGAAGAGGGCGTGGTAACGCTTGATGAAGAAATTGATTGTGAAGGGAAGGTTACGTCGATCGATCGCTTCAGGGTGGAAAATTGGAAAAGCGTCGGTGTGCTTCCATTTCGTGATGTCATGCGTATGTCGAGCAATGTTGGAACTGCAAAGATTGCCAAACGTGTGGGAAAAAAACTCTACGACCACTTTTGCCGTGTTGGCTTTGGTAAAAAAACGGGGATAGAATTTCCCGGAGAGCGTGATGGTTTTGTGAATCATCCAAAAAATTGGAGTAAACCTTCTATAATTGTTCTTTCGTTTGGTTATGAAACCATGATCTCATTGGTGCAGCTTGCACAAGCTTTTTGCCTCATAGCCAATGGTGGTTACTTGGTACGACCAACGCTTTTGAAAAAGAGTAAGCAGGATTTTGAGAAAAGAGAACGATTGTATCAAGAATCAACGATCAACCAAATTCAAGAAATACTTGAATCTATTGGTACACGTTATGATGTTCCTGGTTATCGTGTAATGGGTAAAACAGGATCAGCCCGATGTGCTGAGGGCAAGGGATATTCGCTGAAGCGAGGCATTTATACCTTTGCAGGAATTGTTGAAAAGGGAAATTATCGCCGTGTGATTATTACTTTTGTTAAGGAGCCTGAAAAGCATGCTCGTTGGGCATCTGAAGTAGCAGCGCCCCTTTTTCAGCGTGTTGCAGAACGAATGGTTTTGGTGGATGCAACAAAGAGCAAGAAGAGATAGTGAGTATTACATAATTTCTTTGTATAATTTTACTTTGATTGAGTTCATGATTTCTTTTCGTAGAGCAGGATTGAAAGATGTACAATGAAAAAATTGATTATAGCATGTGCCATTTTGGCATTCAGCAGTTCGTGGACTACTCCAATTTTTGCTATGAAAGACGGTGGAGAAAAAGAACTTCGTGTTACCAACGGCCTTACCTGTGAAGGATGTGAGCGACAATTTGTACGAGCTGAACATCGAGTTGAACATATTATAAGTGTTCATTATGCATGTCCGTGGTGTAGTGATTTGGTTTATCTTAATTCACGAGACTGGAGGGGGCTTTCGGAGAATGATCGACAAGCACGTGTTGATCACATCAAGAAATGTGCTCAAATAAAAAAGACTTCACTCTGGCAATGCCAAAAATGTTCTGCACTTTTTCATTATGCAAAAAAAGATCACAAATGTGGCGTCAAGCATCAAGTAAATCTTGTTGCGGATAAAGGATTGGATATCGAGGTAGTTTTAAAAATTGAGCAAGAAAATACCTGTAATAAATGTTCAAGAAGCTTTGTCCATGCACGAGCCTGCAAAAATCATATGATCCGCGAGCATGCAGTATGTCCGTGGTGTTCGGCTCAATTAGCAGAAAAAAGTATGTCATACAAAAAGTTAGACCTGCTTGATCGAGCCGCTGTATCTGCTCATATGATTGAATGTGCTCAAAAAAATGAAGAAAGTTTATTCGCGTGCGATACCTGCTGTGGTGTCATGTTGTGCAGTCGAGCCGTTCATGTTGGGATTTTATGTAAAGGAATGGTCTATCAGGCTTCTGAGAGAGTAAGAAAAAATGGCGATACACCTGAACAGCAAGACTTGCCTGTGCCAATTCAAGAACCCAGTTCTGCAGAATTACTATCATTAATTCAAGAGTTAGGTTCAATAGCTCAGGGATCAAGCTCATCAGATCAATTTTCAAATGAGCAAGAGATATTGAGTAGTGGAACAGTTGTTCTTGATCCTCGGCAGGGATTAGCGAGCGATTCTGTGATGCATCACACGCAGGAATTGGACTTGGGACGAGATCTTCTTGACGACTATACTTTAGCAAGTGACTTTATCATGTCCGATGATCACAATAACGTACAAGAAGATGGCTCCGAAGTCCAAGATTTTTTTCGCGATCTTTTTGCTCATCATGATAGCTTCCATTGAGCGAGGTGTTCAATAGACAAAGAAAATCTTTTAATCTATCTTTGCCCAGGTATTTTTAAATCTATCAACGCAAAGAACTCTATTTTATGTCTATTAAAAGAATATCTATTGCTGGGCTACTTCTTAGCCTCTATCTATTTTTTCCACTACAACTCTTTCCAGGTATTGCTTCCGGTACTCAAATAATAACCTCAGGCGAGCAAGTGCTCGTAGACCATTTGGTTATTGGGGGGAAAATTAGTGGATACAATCCACAAGAGAACTCGTT